>QMSF01000043.1 GCA_003649565.1 Thermoprotei archaeon
TAGTAAACCCTATGAAAGCATTTAAATACTCCCTACAAGCCTTCCTTTCCTAAGCTGCGGAGGAGATGAAAGGTTGTCTGAAGTACAGTTACCTATATGCTCCTCATGTAAGAGGCCGATAATCCCAGGGACTAAAAGCACGAGATTTTATTGTCCTAATTGCGGCGAGACTCTCTTTTGGAGATGTTGGTATTGCAGAAGACACGCCAAACCTTATAAGTGTCCTAAATGTGGATTTCAAGGGCCGTAGGTGATTCGCTTGGCTAAGGTCGTAGTCTTCTTAAAGGTCTTGCCCGTGGATGTGGATGTAGATATAGAGGCCTTAAAAGACAAGATTCAAGATGCTATAGCTAAATTAGGAGAAGGCTTCTCGCTTCAATCGTATAAGATAGAGCCTATAGCCTTTGGACTAAAGGCTTTAAAGCTCTCAATCTTAATCCCTGAAGAGACTGAAGGAGGAACTTATAGCTTAGAGGAAGCCATAAAGAATGTAGAAGGCGTTGGAGAAGTAGAAGTCGAGTTTGTTTCGAGATTAAGCTGAGAGTTAGGAATAAGCTTAATTAAGAAGAAAAGTAAAGCGTTTAAGATGACATAATGCGGATTCTAGTCATGATGATTGTTGCTTACTCTTTAAATAAGGTTAGTAGGAAAGAGTAACTTGACTGTGAGGTGTAAAAAGTGGCAAATGAGGGAGAAAGGTCTACAAGAGATTCAGTTAACGAAGTCACTTTAAGAGTTGCTGATGCCAAGGCCAGAGATGTCGGAAGAGGAAAGGTTAGGATAGATAGTGAGGTATTGAGAAGGCTCAACTTAAATGTTGGCGATGTCGTGGAGATTGAAGGCAAAAAGAAGACAGCCGCCATAGTATGGCCAGCTTATATCGAGGACCAAGGAGCTGGAATTATAAGAATGGATGGGTTAATTCGAAGAAATGCTGGTGTTAGCATAGGAGATAAAGTCGTAGTGAGAAAAGCTAAGGTATCACCAGCTCAAATGGTTAGACTTGCCCCTGAATCATTTACGATATCAATAGATCATAGTTTCATGAACTTCGTTAAGAGGAGGCTTATTGATTATCCATTAGTTGAAGGAGATCATGTACTAATACCTGTTTTAGGTCAAGCCATACCATTTGTCGTTGTTGCTACTAAGCCATCGGGAGTCGTTGTTGTCACAGAATCAACAAACTTAATAATCCACGAGAAGCCCGCTGAAGAAGCTAGAGCAGCTAGAGTCACCTATGAAGACATTGGAGGATTGCAAGACGCTATTCAGAAGATTAGAGAAATGGTTGAATTACCGCTTAAGCACCCTGAGATCTTTAAGAGGCTTGGTATTGAGCCGCCTAAGGGCGTTTTGCTTTACGGTCCACCAGGATGCGGAAAAACACTACTAGCCAAAGCAGTAGCAAACGAAACTGATGCTCATTTCTTTGCCATTAATGGCCCTGAGATCATGAGCAAGTTCTATGGCGAAAGCGAGCAAAGATTAAGAGAGATATTTGATGAGGCAAAGAAGAACGCGCCTTCAATTATATTCATTGATGAGATTGATGCTATTGCTCCTAAGCGTGAAGAGGTTACAGGTGAAGTTGAAAAAAGAGTCGTAGCGCAATTGCTGGCGTTAATGGATGGACTTGAAGCGAGGGGCAACGTTATAGTTATAGGTGCAACTAACAGGCCTAATGCTCTTGATCCAGCTTTGAGGAGACCAGGTAGATTTGATCGTGAAATCGAAATCGGCGTACCAGACAAACAAGGAAGACTTGAGATTTTACAAATACATACGAGGAATATGCCATTAGCTAAGGATGTGGATCTCAATAAGCTTGCTGAAATAACCCATGGCTTCGTTGGAGCAGACCTAGCAGCACTATGCAAAGAAGCAGCTATGAGAGCTCTAAGGAGAATACTACCTGAAATAGACCTTGAAGCAGAGAGCATACCAGCCGAAATACTCAACAAAATAGAGGTTACAATGCAAGACTTCCTTGATGCGCTAAAAGAGATAGAGCCCTCAGCGCTGAGAGAAGTCTTAATTGAAGTCCCCAACGTCAAATGGAGCGATATAGGCGGACTAGAAGAAGCAAAGCAAGCATTAAAAGAGGCTGTTGAATGGCCATTGAAGTATCCTGATGTCTTCGAGAAAGCTAACGTCACACCTCCTAAAGGCATATTGCTTTACGGTCCTCCTGGAACAGGCAAAACACTACTAGCCAAAGCAGTAGCAAACGAAAGCGAAGCTAATTTCATCAGCGTCAAGGGACCCGAAATATTAAGTAAATGGGTTGGAGAAAGTGAGAGAGCAATTAGAGAAATCTTCAGAAAAGCCAGGCAGGCAGCTCCATGCATAATATTCTTCGATGAAATAGACGCAATAGCACCAAGAAGAGGAAGTGGCCTAGGAGACTCTCATGTAACGGAGAGAGTTGTAAGCCAGCTCTTGACGGAGATGGATGGCCTCGAAGAGCTTAGAGGCGTCGTGGTCATTGCTGCCACTAATAGGCCTGACATCATAGATCCAGCTCTACTAAGACCTGGCAGATTCGATAGACTGATCTACGTGCCGCCACCAGACGCTAAGGCGAGAGAAGAAATCTTCAAGATACACTTGAAAGGAAAGCCACTAAGCGAAGATGTCGATATATCAAAGCTCGTAAATCTAACCGAGGGCTACACTGGAGCAGACATAGCAGCGCTATGCAATACAGCCGTCATGGCAGCCGTCCGCGACTTCCTAAACAAGTATCCAGAACCTGAAGAAGCTAGGAAGCACGTAGATGAACTCAAGGTTACAATGGCTCACTTCGAAGAGGCCCTAAAGAAGGTTAAGCCCATGTCGAAGGCAGAGTACGAATTGTACATGAAGAGCGTTAAGGACTTCACAGAGAAGATCTCTACGTACCACGCTTAGCCCAGCGATCCTCTAATGATGCCAGCCCTCAACGCATATTCAACGGCCTCAGGTCTACCCATTTTATCCCAGAATAGCTTTATACACATCGAGTGCTGTAAGCCATTCTCATTAACATCCCCTTTTTCCAATCCAAAAACTCTACTTATCTCCTCTACATCTTCAACAATTTTAGAAAACGTAGTTGAACTCAATCTCTCTTTTGCGATATCTAGATTTAAGAAGTTAAACTCAAATGCTAAATCATCCCTTAACCCCTTAGCATATCTCTTAATTAAATCCTCAATGAAGTCCTCTCCCTTCTTTATTCTAAGCGTTTTCAACGCTCTTCCAACACCGAGTATTGCTGGGGGTACTCCTAGCATATAGCATGCAGCTACGAACTTTATCGCTCGTGGCAGCTTTATTTCGCTACTTGGCATCTTCTCATACAATAACTTATCCCCTATTAGCTTCAGAGGACCTGTAAGGGATCTGTAATAGCTTTCTCTCGGTACTCTATCTCTTCTCTCAGGTATTACATCTGCTATTAGACATATGGTCGTCGCCATTTCAACCATAACGTCAAAGTAACTTCGCGCAAATTCCCTTATAGCATCAACAAGCTCCCTCTCTTCTTCATCATCATACACTACAGGTGTATGTCCAGCTTCTCTCTTGATGCTTCTTATGACTTCTATGCTCTGTTCATGAGGTATATCATATCTCAGCCCTGTCTGAATAGTGACAGTATAATACCCCTTATACTCTTCGATAAAGTTCTTCACATTCCAGGGGGCTAAGTGTCCTCTAAATGGAAGCAAGCCTACACCTATTATCGGACACACGTCCACATGCATCTCTCCTTTCCATTTTTCAAGCCTTGATAACGCTATCTTTATGGCTAATAGAGAAGCTACATGCCCATAAGTCATAGCTGCATCAGACTTACCTAAAAAGACCCTGAAATGATCTTCATATTCTCCAAGCTCCTTAAGCATAAGCCTTCTATAACCATCAATTATCTCATTACAATGAAGAAGCTTGACGACATCCTCAAATAATGGCACAAGCCTCATGACACACGTTGAGGGTAATCCTAGCTCCTCCTGTCCAAATTTTAATAGTTTGTTTATTCTTCTAAGCGAGATAAGTAGTTCTCTCGAACTTTCAACCATTGGTGCTATCAAATACTTGATTGCTTGTCTCGCTGCTACTTCATACGAAAACTTATTTGCTGCTACTGCGGCCCATATGACCATGACCTGTCTTTCGGCTTCCTCCAATTTTTCTGATGGTATTCTCGGTGTTATTAAGAAGTCTTCGCCAGGGACTAAGTTTAATGCTGAGGTCACTTTTTCTATTATCCACCTCATTTGTCCATAAGCTGTAAGCTTACCTTCAAAATCAACCATCTTCTCATCGCATTCAAATCCTCCCTTCTCAGCCGGCGAGAAGTCACGCAATGCCTCGTCGACTTCTTCTTGGGAGGAAAACGATCTAGATGCCGAGTCAGGATGTTGAGTTGCCATAGCTATTGGCAAACGTGTCTTCTGCATTACTCTTCTTCACCCTCCCCGCTCATCTTGGATCTTCCACTAGCTATTAAGGCAAGTATAGCCCTCATGTCATTTATATTTACTACGGCTTTAGCTTCACGTTCAACTATTGGTTTAGGCTTAAATCCTATGCCAAGACCGACTTTCTCAAGGACTAATAGGTCATTGGCTCCATCGCCGACGGCTATACACTCTTCAAGGTCTATTCCATGAGCTTCAGCAACCTGCTTTAAAATTCTTAACTTCGATTCTCCACCTGATATTAGAACTTCGACTTCACCATTAAGCCTTCCATTTTCAACGCCAAGCTTATTTGCAAACCAATAATCAAATCCCAGTCTTTCAGCTATTTTCTTTGCCACTAAGTCAAATCCTCCTGTTATCAAAACGGTTATGAATTTCATGCTCTTCAATGTCCTAATGATCTCTTCAGCTCCTTTAACTATTGGTAGTCTTTCAGCTATTTCCTCAACAACTTTAACTGGTAATCCCTTTAGCATTTTCACGCGTTCCTTCAATGCGTGTGCAAAATCTATCTCTCCCTCCATAGCCTTCCGTGTTAATTCGGCAACTTTATCTTGAACACCAGCGTACTTAGCCATTTCATCTATTGCTTCCGCATCCAGTATCGTTCCATCCATATCGAAGGCTATTAGCTTCTTCGTCCTTAAGAACTCCTTTTCATCTTCAGCAGCTATTCCAACGCCTATTTGAAGAGCTTTCTCCTTTAACTTCTTGATAAACTCTTCTTTAGTACAGCGAATTTTACTTACATCAACTATGATATTCATAACGAAGAGATCTGAAAGCGTTGATGCCTTAATTGAGACTATATTACCATTAACTTCCGCAATGACGCTTGTTATTCCGGCTACTATTCCTGGTTTGTCATAACCAACAACTGTTACAACGAGGTTATTGCTCATCGTTAAGCCGCTCCATAACATGGGGTCAAGAACGATAAATTGATCATAAGGGGGTTCTATCATACTTGACTACTTCTCTAAAGTCTTCATCTAATTTTATGAGTCCAACTTGGATTACGCTAATAGTACCTTCAACAGGCGTAAGGAGTTCCATGACCCTCTTCACGTAGTCTATCTCCCTAATTAAGCCTAGCCCAAGATACGAAAGGTCTGGAGCTAAGAGGCCAACCATAAGTCCTTTTTCTTCGCCTAGCCACGTTAACACAACGTCTTCCTTTCCATAAACTCTCTTTGCTTCCTCCTCAATCTTAACTTTATCTTGAATAGGCTCTCTATTGACAAGGAATAGAGAATCCTTGCTTTCCTCGCCGTAAATTAGATCGAGCGACAATGCTTTACCATATTCCCTTAATGCTTCATCGCTTAGTCTTGCACCTGTTGTAAATAACGTAAACATGAGCTTTGTACTACTTAAATTGACCTTTCTAACCCTCGCCTTAGCGAAATAGTTCCTATATATGGATTCTCTTCTTGCTCTTCTTTCATCTCTAGTCTTGGGCTTTATAGCTGGCGAAGGCTGTACTCTTATTATATTAATGTCGCTCTTCTCAAATGGCTTAATTAGATGCTCGACTTCATTGGCTTTCTGTATTAAGACTGCATGCTGCGGATGTATAGCGCTTATTACGCCATACTTAAGCTCTCGCGCTCCTCGACCATTAACCCAACCGCTTGTATTAATGATTATTAAGTCGCAACCTCTGCTTAAAGCCTCTTCATATAGTTGTTTCGTCGCGGTTATTACTCGCTGTATAACGCTAGCAGGCGACGTAGAGCCTATGAATTTAGCTGTTACGGCTTCTACTTGCTCAAGAGAATATATTGGCTTCTCTATAATCCCCAAGCCTATGGTTGTTGGTACAGAAATTTCCGTTTGACCAGGATCCTTGTCTATAATTCCGACTTTAAAGCCATTACTAAGAGCGTAGTTTGCTAAATACGTACAGAAGGTTGTTTTACCACTATCAACATCGCCGAGTATTATGCAGCTAATAGGTTTTGATGCTTGAGATAGTATGGTCTCAGCCGCAATTCTCCATTCTGAGGGTATCATGGTCTCAGCGAGCTTCTCCACCTTAGCCTCACCACCTAGCCGTAGCTCTACAGTAGAGTCTTCAATAAACTCTATAGTCAGTGATTTATACTTCGGTATTACTAACCTCTCCTTAGGCTTAACAAGAGAACCTAAAACGGAAATCGCTCCCTCTAAGACTTGAATGCTCGCAGGCCCTTCAACTTTAATGATAGTCCCTCGACTTTCTTTAACCCTCCCCATATACTCATGCCTCACTAAGCTTTTTATCAAAGCCTTTAGCGTTGTAGGTATGTAAACTTTATCTCAATAAGGGCAAGATCCCACTAGAGGTGAATACCATAAAGCTTCGGGTTGGCTCGCCGAAGATCGATGAGACGCTTGAAGGCGGATTATATGAAGGAGAGCTCACATTAATATATGGTGAACCCGGAGCTGGCAAAACATCATTAGCATTACAAATAGCATTAAGGGCTTGCTTTCAAGGTTTTAAAGTGCTATATCTTTATAGCGATGGTCTCTTTCCCCACCCCAAATTAGAAGCTTTAATGAATAAAATGGGTTTGCACCTTGAAGATAGCACTCCATTACACATATTGCAGATAAATTATTTTGATGAATTAGAA
>QMSF01000044.1 GCA_003649565.1 Thermoprotei archaeon
AGTAGAGTTAGAGAGGTTTACCCTGAGTTATGGGCTAAATGGGAAGGTGAAGTCTTGGCTTGGTGTGAAAAGCAAGGTTTGCCTCAGGAGTGGTTTAGGCTTGGATTATGGCGATGGAGGAGGCTTCCAGGCGATGCAAAGAAGCTTGCTTCTAGTATGGGATTAAGCGTTAATGAAATTGAAGAGAAGCTTGCAAGTCTTCGGGAAGTCGAGGTTACGCTCTCTATTAGGCCATGTGAGAACATATATGAGGCTCATGGATCGATAAAAAAGCCTCTTGATTTAAAGAAGCTCGTTATGATGCTTCAATGCACTGGTGGCAGAATAGCTTTTAATGAAAAAATGGGTCTCGCGACCTTAAGGCTTGAAGAGGGGTTTGCATCAATAAGCGCTGATTGCACGTTTTCAATTAGAGCTGAGGGTGCCGAGAATTTGAAGAGGACGCTAGAGCTTTTCGTAAAGAGCTTGTTGAGGGCCAAGCATTGTAATTTATGTGGCTCTTGTAGGAACTGGTGCCCTACTAACTCCATAGTTATAGAGAGGGATGTTAAGATCTTGGATTCATGTGAGGGATGCAGGACATGCATTAATGCTTGTCCTGTTGCAACGTACATGTATAAATCGTCAGTAGCAATTGAAGGTGATCTTGAAGGTGAAGCTTAAAGCTTATCACCTAATTATTCTAGCAACTTTTTTTGTTATAGCGATATATGCATGTTCTCTGAGCGTTGCATATGCCGAGAAGAGCTTTAGTTACAAGTTTTACGTTGATGACAATGGGCATACAAACGTTACGGTTTTCTTTTATGATACTGGTAATGGCTCTTCGTGGATCTTGATACCTAAAAGCCAAAGGGACTGTGTAAGCATAACCGCCTATAGAGGGGATATCCTTAATGTCTCTTATCAGAAGCTTATTGAGGAGGGAGAGGAAAACCCGTTTTATGTTGTAATGAAGTTTAAGTACGAAACGAGGGATGTAGTCAATTTATCTATAAGTTATTCAATGTCATATGGATCTTTAATCATTGAGCCAGATGCTATATTTATTTCCCCTAGAGTGACTCATGAAGAGACTGGTTTTACTAAGACCATAACGTTCTTGCCCGGTTATGCTATTACTAATAAGAGGGATGTTTCATCGTTCTCAGGATTTATCAAAGATGTTGAGGTAACTAAACGTGATGACCACGTAGTAGTGGAGGTATCAATAAGCTCAGACGATAGAGTTGTCATAGAGTATAGCGTTCCTTTCCATTGTAATATGGCTGATGTCACTATTGGGAGCTTTACATTTAAAACGCCCTCTAGGTATCTGGATTTCGCTTACGACATTCTTAAAACCCTCAATGAAAGCTATGCAATCTATAAAGATGTTTTTGGCACGGAGCTAAAGAACGTTGAAATTCAGTTTTTTGTGCCGTCTATGAGGGACTTGATAACAGGACTTGAGGGGTATGTGCCATTTGAAGCTGGTAAGCTAGGCGCCATTTACTTGAATGTCCTCTATATAAGAGGGGTTGAGGGGTTCATGGATGTCATAGCGCTTCACGAATTGGCTCACCATTTCTTATGGGCTATAGGTGTACCGCCATCGAGATTATGGATACATGAGGGAGTTGCGGAGTATCTAAGCCTAACAATTGGAAGGAGCTTGGGCTATGCGAAAGCTGTTGATATGCATGAGGGCGGCCTTGTCTCTGTCTGGAAGGAGCTTGACGATAATTTGGGTTTCGTCCAGAAGTGGACTCCCTTCTACACGCCGCCGCAGGGATTGAGGTATTGTTACGCGGCTTCATATTACATTTTCAAGACGCTATGTGATGAATATGGAGAGCTTAGTTACCTCAAGAGGCTCTTCAAGCTATTTAAGGGAATTGATTGGAGCAATGATACGCAGATAGTTGAGGTTTTTGGGCTTGCTGCTAATAATGTCACTGGTATCTTCGCGTTATTTCATAAGTGGGGCTTTGAATTTAAAGAGCCTCTCCAAATGACACTTCTGATTTCTAGAGTTAAGAGAGACGTTTTGAGTATGCCCATTTGGCTTGAGCCCTATAGGAGCTTTGCTGGTATTGCTATTTGGATTGCTGAGTTGCTACAACAATATAATGTGCCTTGTGGAACGGCATTAATGATTAAAGCCTCAGAACTCGTCTATAATGTAAGTCCATATTTGCTCTTAGTGAGCTTGGTAATAGTTGTCATGGCAATAATCTTATCAAGGCGTGTCTAACTTTGAGATTTCAGCTTCTCTTCGACGCTCTTCACCTTATCGAACATTGTTCTTTCAACATCTCTTCTATCATCTATCAAGATTATCGTGTAGACTCGCCTAGCACCAGCTTTAAAAAGTGCTTCATGGCACTTCTCAATCGTCTCAAAGAGCTCCTTCATGTTTTTGGCTTCTAGTACTGTGCCCATAGGCGTTATGGTGAATCTTAAACCTGATTGTCTAATTGTCTTTATGGCTTCAGCGACAAAGTTACTTATGCTTGTTGAGCCTGTTCCTAGGGGGGCTGTTGAGACTTGGGCTATAATCATGTTTTTCCCACCTCCACGTAACTAATATATGCCTGCCAGAGTGGATAAAAGGGCTTGAGATGTGATGGTTCAAGCAAAGATATTTAAATACATAAGCCTTGAAGAAGCTCTTAGTCTAATCGATGATCATGTGAAAAGCGTATTGCCCATCGAAGATGTAAGTCTCCCCGAAGCTTATGGAAGATTTCTAGCCGAGGATATCACTTCCAAGGTCGACTTGCCATTACGTGACGTGGCTCACTTTGATGGTTATGCCCTTAGAAGTATTGATGTTACATCGGCTTCGCCTAGGAATCCTGTTAAGCTAAGGGTTAAGGCCAAGGTCTACCCCTCAACATCGAAAATAGAGGTTGTGGGTCCAGGCGAGGCCGTTTATATCACAACGGGATCTCTAATGCCTTTGAACGCTGATGGCATATTGCCTGTCGAAGCATCAATAGTTAGGGATGAACACCTTGAAGTTAAGTATGCAGTCAAACCTGGAGAACATGTCATTAAGGCAGGTAGCGATGTTAAACGCGGAGAGCTCATCTTAAGAAGAGGGCATAGACTTAGAGCTCAGGACTTAGCATTATTAGCATTAATAGGCTATGGCAAGGTGAAAGCGTACTCTAAGCCAAAGGTGGGTATATTACCCATCGGCGATGAACTGACTGATGAGTATGGGGAAGTGAGACCTGGAAAAATACCTTGTGGTCATGCATTAATGATAAGTAGCTTCGTGTTGAGAGATGGGGGAACGCCACTTTATCTTGGTATTACGCCTGATGATGTCGACCTAATAGCCGAGGCTATCAGCAAAGCTGCTGATTCATGTGATATGATATTAACTATAAGCGGTGCCTCGAAAGGTGAAAAGGACTATGTTGATCATGCAATTAGTAAGATAGATGAAGGCAAGCTCGTATTCCATGGAGTCATGACTAAACCAGGAAGGCAAACAGGCTTCGCCATAGTCAAGGGAAAGCCAATGGTCATGCTCCCCGGTCTATCGCATTCAACGATAGTTGGTTATCAATTGATTGCTAAAAGAGCCATGTATAGGCTCATGGGTTTAACCGTGAATGAAAAGCCATTAAAAGCCGTATTAGCATCTGATCTCGAATTGCCTTCGCCAAAAGGTTTTAAGAGAATAATCTTTATGAGAGTTGAGGAAAGAGGAGAATGCTACTTAGCCTGGCCTATAAGAGGGGAATCAGCTCTCGTTAGTATTCCCGTTAGGGCTTATGGTTATACGATTTTCAATGAGGGAGTGGAAAATGTAAGGGAGGGAAGTATCATTAACGTATATCCGCTATGCTGAGTCAAGCAACAAGCTTTATAATAACGATTTAACTGCGAGAAGCTAGGTGCTGAGGTTTGAAAATAGCAATATCAGGTAAAGGTGGATGTGGTAAAAGCACCATCACGGTTCTCCTTTCAAGGGCTTTTTCAGAAATGGGCTTTAAAGTTACCATATTTGACGTTGATGAATCTAATGTAGGTTTAACAAGGATGCTAGGCTTGAAGAATGAGGGTAAGCCAATAATGGATCTATATGGCGGCAAGAAGGGATTCAAAGAAGTTCTAAATAAAGGACAGGAGATTTCGCCCGATATAGATCTTGTAGCTATAAGTCAAGGCAACATCAAGCTCGTGAGGGCAGGCAAAATAGAAAGGGGTGGCGAAGGCTGCGCATGTCTCATAGGGATTTTAGCTAGAGAAGTTTTAAGCAAGATGGAGGCTAAGGACGAGATAGTCCTCGTTGATACCGATGCTGGCATAGAGCATCTAGGTAGAGGAGTAGACCAAGCTGTTGATGCAGTACTATTTGTTGTCGATCCAACTTATGACTCAGTTTTACTTGCTGAAAAAGCTAGCAAAATGGCATCTGACTTAGGGATATCCAAGTTTATGGTTGTTTTAAATAAGGTTGATGAAGAAACTGCCAACTTGCTAAGCAGTAAATTGTCAAGCCTAGGCATCAGGGTAATTGGGAAGATACATCAAGACCCTGAAGTTGCGCGTTCAATGCTAATGGGTGAAGCTGTAAAAGCTGGCATTGCAATGGATGATGCCATGAAGCTAGCTAAGGTTATCGTGGAGGAGTTAAGCCATGGGAGTAGTAGATGAGCTTATCCAAGCCTTAATGAACCTAAATCCGCAGATTGACGAGGTAGTGGCTGAAAAGGTTGTCATGGGCCTAGGATATACATGCGTGTTGACGTCAAGTGGGCATGTAGGGTTATGTCAAACGTTGCTTGGTGAATTAAATATTCATTGTTGTAAAGTGACCAACAAGGCTGGCTCTCTAGCTGGCTCTAAAATTGTCGATTTGTTAATGATGGCAAAATCATGGGATTTGAGTGAGAGAATACTTGGTGTTGCGACAATAAACGCGCTTTCAGCACCATACATAGAGAGTCAGCAAGGCATCAAGGTGCTTAAAGGAAACTTGATAGAACATCTTGACTTAAGGAAGGGAGATGTGGTGGTCATGGCTGGAAACATAAAGCCATTTAGGGAGCCAATAAAAGCCAAAGGCTGTGAGCTCATAGTGCTTGAGAGGAGTCCGCAATTCATGGATGAAGAAACGCTACCTGACGTTGCTACTGACGAGATCGTACCAAAGGCTGATGTTGTTATAGTTTCAGGTACAAGCTTAGCCAATGGCACCATTGACCGCATCTTGAAAATGGCTAGAAGAGCACGAGAAATAGCCTTAGTAGGACCTTCAGCAGGAGCATATCCTAAAGTCCTTTTTGATCATGGTGTAACGATAATAGGCTGCATTAAGGCTCTCGATCCAGCTATGATAATTAAAGTCGTTAGCGAAGGCGGTGGGACACGAGAATTAAAACCCTATGTGAAGCAGATAGTTGTAAGAGCGAGCAGTTAACTTTTTAAAGTTAAAAGATATTTTTGAGACGTTGATTATGGAGCGAGAGGACATAATATCATCACTTAAGAGCATTGGCTTGACAGAATATGAAAGCCGAGTTTACGTGGCGTTGATAGATCTTGGAAAGGCGAAAGCCAAAGAGATAAGCGATGTTACTTCAATAGCCTATCCCAAGGTTTACAGTGTTCTGTCAGATCTTAAAGAGAAAGGCTTCGTTGAGGAAGAGCTTGAAAGGCCTAGGTCATTTAGGCCTGTTGATCCAGCCAGAGCCATTAGAAATTTCGTTGAGGAGAAGATCGCGTTGTTGAGGGGCGAGGCTGAGCGAGCTGTTAAGGCTTTATCAGCAAGATATGAGGCATCAAGCACAGGTGAAGGTAAGACCTTTATCATACAAAGCAGGAGAGGCATCTTAACAAGACTACGAGAGGTCATCTCTAAAGCTAGGAAAGAGATATTGATTTCTGCTCCTCACTTTGAAGTACTTGGAATTAAAGCGTTGTTTCTTGATTTGAATTCTGCTAGAAGACGTGGTGTTGAAATTAGGATTTTGACTGCTCCATCGACGCCAAATAAAGAGATAAGCAGAGTTATGGAGATTGCGGATGTTAGAATTAAAGATGGACTTGAAAGCTACTATGTCATAACCGATGTTGGAGCCTTGTTGATATCAGGCAAGCCTAATGATATGCGAGCAATATTCATAGCTGACGAGCTGGGCATCAAGCCTACGCGAGAGCATTTCAATTATACATGGTTTGAAGCTACGCCAGCTGCAATACATCTAGGTCTTGAGCAGGCCAAACGAGGCATAATAATTTTGGCAGGTGGAATGAGCAAGCGGATGGGCAAGGACAAAACGTTGCTCCCAGTTAAGGGCGTACCGATGATCAAGCGAGTTGTCGATGCGGCATTAAAAGTTTCTAGTGAAGTCATTGTAGTTGTTGGCGGTAGAAAAATGGTTAAGGAATTGAGCAATGTGCTTGGCGGAGAGGTAACAATAACAGAAGATGAAGAAAGAGGTTGGGGCCCCATAATGGGCATATTCTCAGGCTGCAAGAAAGCTCGCGCCGAGTACATAGCGGTTGTTCCATGCGATGCTCCATTCATTAATCCAAAGGTTTTAATGGAACTCTTTAAGAGGGCTGAAGGCCATGATGCTGCTATTCCTCGCTGGCCTAATGGGTATCTAGAGCCTCTTCACTCCGTTTATCGGAGAGAGGCGGTATTGGAGGTAGCCCACGAGCTTATCAGAAAGGGCTCTAGGTCCATGCTTCACTTGATAGAGAAGCTAAAGGATGTCGTTTACGTTCCTGTTGAGGAGCTCAGGCTTATGGATGATAAGCTGTTGACCTTCTTTAATGTCAATACTCCAAGAGACCTGCTAATAGCTGAAGCTACTGAGATTTCATGAAGAGCTCCACGATCTTTAGAAGCTTGTCTTTGTCACGTGGCAGAAATAGGCATTCGACATTACCGTGAAATGACCTTTCTATATCTTTATTAAACGTACATGCCGCTAATATTGGCGGCTGTGTTCCTTGAAGCCTTTCTTCAAGGTCTTCAAGGTCTTTAAAGGCTATAATCTTGCCTACATCAGTTCTCTTAGCTATAAGCCTGTGAAGACCTTCTATTATGAGAACATCTAAGTCGCTA
>QMSF01000045.1 GCA_003649565.1 Thermoprotei archaeon
ATCTCGAGACATATATCTGGTTGTCTTCTGTTAGGGAGCTGAACTTCTTGGACTGTTGAGATATTAATGCCGTACTTTCTTGAAATATCTCTAATTAAATTTTCGATTATAGGATATAGACTGCGCTCAGTGACTTTGATGCTCATTTACTCACCTCTCCCTATCAGTAATTCTCTGGTTGTTAATTTTGAATATTCTATAAAATTTCTTAAATATTATAATCTCATTATACACTCTAGTTCTCATGTTAGTTAACGATCCATGAGTGTACTTCAATGACTACACCTATAGTTAGGTTAGGTTATAGGGATATAATGCTTAACTTTCAAGATAACGTCCCCCTCATGAACTAGCTCTCACAATGGATCTTCCTTGGAGAGAGGTACATGAGCTTTGTATTAAAGCTTGCAGGAAGGGGCCAGCACATATCTGCAAGACTCTTGCAAGGTGTCGCGTGTGCAACTGAAGGTTAGGCTTACGTTCCCATCTAAGATCAGGTAAGATTGGGGGCGTTATGGTCGACTATAAGACTCTTCAGAAAGCTAGAGACATTGTGAAGGCACAATTTGGCGAGAGTTGCACTTATGATTTAGGTGTAGAGTTGATTACAAAAATATGAGGACCCTCTTGTATGGTGCTATGCTGTAATCGTATTCTTAGCTGACTGGAATTAGGTGTACTATAGGGGGAAGCGCTCCAGCGAGGTTGTGCTGAGTATTATGGAGGGCTTATGCCCGCTATTGGAGGAGGTGAAGGATGTTATTTTGAAGTTTAGGGAGCTTAAGCTTGATGAGGTTCAGGATTCCGAGTTGGAAGATCTTAGGCCGATATAACGGGCTTATTTGATAGGATTGCAAAGATAGTGGGGTCGATAGGAGCTTCGAAGGCTTTGCATTTGTTAGCTCCTAGCTTCTTCATGATGTGGAATGATAAGATAAGAGAACATTACGGAGTAAGTGCGGACGGCGATGATTATTATGAGTTTCTTAAGAAGATGAGGGATGAAGTACGCGAAGCCGTAGAACGCTATTCCGAAGAGCGTGGGATAACTGACTATTCTAAGGCTCGCGAGGAGCTTGAGAGGAGCGTAGGTAAGCCATTGCTGAAGGTAATGGATGAATACAACTACTTGGCTTTTACGAGGAGGGTGAAGTTCTAAGCCATAGGGCTTTCTAACAAGTGATGGATTTATGTAGAGTGGTAAACGGCCTAGATAGTGGAGGCTGAGGAGCTTATATGGCATCAGAAGGTATAATCCTAGCTCATAATCTAGAAAAAAGTCACTGCAAGTTGTATTTTATGCGGGCAAGAGGTCGAGATAGTTAGGCCTGAAGCTCCTGAGGGCGGCCTGCTACTAGAGGGTGACTGTGATAACTGTGGAGCCCATATAAGAGTCTATGAGGTAGAGAAGCTCTGTCCCAAATGCTTTGGAATATTAATGCATGGACCCTCTCAGCTCGTTCTTGATGCTCGAGGCCTCCTAAGAGCGCTTTTCGATAAGGATCTTCTCATGGATGAGGTTGATGGGGGGGATACCGCTTAACTATGTCCTAAGCGTTACACTTACTAAGCTTCTACTCATTAAGCCTGATGTTCCACTTGATAAGGAATCCTATAAAGATGATGAGATCGAGCGTGAGATTTGTGTGCTTGTACTAGCTGAGCGCTCTCATGCCATGGGGGAATTTTGCTAGAAATTGCCCTCTAGGAGCTTATCAAGAATGAGGGCTGGATAAGGCTGTGTATTAAGGAAGCTCTTCGCAGTGTTAGGCTTTAAGAGTTCTAGACCTGAACCTTCGTGCTAATATTAGTATCCTCATATATCATTCGCTGATCCGCTAGGTATCGGGGGCGGAGCTTGGGTAGAAGGTTGGCAGTAGTTGTTGCTTTACTATTGCTTATGCTATTCATGATAGGCAATATAATCTTTGAGAGGAGCAGGCATGAGGCTTATGAGGAGCTTAAGAGGGCTTATAAGGAGCTTCTCAATGAGCATCTTGAGCTTCTCTCCCGCTATAATGGGCTTAAGGAGGCTTATGAAGTGCTTAAGGCTAGGTTTGGGGAGCTTAGGGCTAACTATTCTGAGGCTTGGTTTAGGGCTGGTGTGTATTGGAAGGCCTTGATGTTCTTGGGCAATAGGAGTATTACCTTAAGGCTTAAGGTTGCAGCACCTTATGAGGAGGGGTTTAAGTTCGGTGTCATAGAGGTTAAGATTCCACTATGGAAGTATGCTCTTTACAAAGTATGTGGTAATCCTAAGCGTTTAGGACTCGACCCTTATAATGATACCGTCTTGTATGAGATTGTTGAGAGAGTTCGTGAATGGCTTATTCATGAGGGATTATTTGATGAGGAGAGATTTGCAAATGCTTTGGTAAGCATAGCCCAATTATTGCCTTATAACAAGAGTAGAGGAGGGTGGCCTGTGGAGACTTTAGTTGATGGTGGGGTCTGCTGGGATAAGGCTCAACTTGCGGTTGTCTTGCTAAGGATTGCTGGTTATGACACGGTGATCGTATGCTATGGTGACCACACTGTTGTAGCTGTGCATTTATCAAGACCACCAAAGTTTGCTCTGGGGCTTGGCTATTACCATGGTCGTTTAGAGTGGTGCGAGCCCGAAGATGCTTGGTATATAGTCCTTAGAGGCAAGAAATACTATCTCGTTCAAAGTACATCCCCAGAACCTCACACCATAGGCACTATGCTGGGCCGGGACGCGATTGGATATTTCAAGAAAGGTGATGTTCACATAGATTGGCCTTACTATGGCGAGAGGCCTGAGAAAATTCATGCACCTCCTTATAGGGATGAGTAGTTTCCCACGATAATGTTACTATCCTTGAGGGTAGAAAGGTGGAAAAGGAACCCTTCACCTTCGGAGGATGGTAGAACTCCTACCGCCTAGTAACCTCTTAGTTTACATGATACGTTTAAGTTCCCAATCAAGAGTTACTTAAAATAGTGAGCTCAAGTGATGGTTAGCATTTCAAGAAGAATATTGAAAGTATGCTAGGGCGATAATAATTAAGGGCTCCTCCCCACCTCCATTGCATTTCAAGAAGAATGTTAAAAGAAAGCTAAAGTTCAGAAGTCGAATTTTCAAAAGGAATATTGGAAGGCAGACCTCATCATACCAGAAGAAGTGGAGTTCTCTAGGAAGAAAAGGCTTGAGGGCAATTAAGCAGGTGGATCTCTTGCTAACAATATCCTTGCATACTTCACGTTGCTATAAATGATGCCCTCACTCTGGGCTATTCCAATAGCCCATATTTCATATTTGCTTGGTAGTGGTATGTTGAATTCTGCAAAGGGCTTAGCCTCTTTGATATAAGTCCTTACCTCATCACTCTCTAGATCTTTGACTAATAGCATGATCCAGCCTTGTAATGGCTTCATCTTAGCCCAATCAATTAACTTAAGCTTAAGCTTAACCTCTAGCATGCCATTATCAGTCTTGAGCTCATAGACCGGTATGGCAAGCTCATGATATGCTATCGTATCATTTAATGCCCACATACACTGGGGCGTGAGCTTAAGCCTTGCATCAATTGCAGGCTGTTCAATATCACCAATGCTTATTAAAGCATAGCTTATTGAAGCTTTACCATCAAGATTAGCCTTAGCAAGCTTAAGCAATGGCTTAACATCTTCAAATAATGAGCCTTTAAGCACGATGTTAGCAAGCTTTGCTGTCAAATATTTACGACCCTTAACGATGGTACTATCCGCTAACCATTCATAAGCCACGACTATTAATGTCTGGTCAGAGCTTATAGGCAACCAGTAAAGCTTTGGCTTAATCTTTGAAATGACAATTCTTGCACTAGCGCTTCCTGAACCTTTATCACCATAAGTATTATGCCATTCATATTCAACTATAAAGCTCTGCGTAATGTAGTCTTTATCGCCTAGTATTGAGTGATCCACAAGCCATGAGCCTACCTTATGCCTATGAGTGCTATCACTTGAATGCTTAAAACTACATGTCTTAGTAGCTTTTGAGCATTTAGGCCCATGCTCTTTAGAGAAGCTCTCAACATAATTAGCCCAATCAGGACACTTAATGCGTAGAGTGCATGTTACTGGATACTTCTTAACGTCCTTATCATAGAGCTTTTCACCTTGATAAATGCCATTAGGTGGTGGACTATCATGCCATGAGCCGTCATAGTAGTACTTATTGATTAATCGCTTCCTAGTGCTTGTCTTATGACCAACCTTAATGTAGATGAAGGCTGAGAAGTATTCATCAGGCATTAGATGGTCATAGTCTGAGCCATGATAATTGCCATAAGCATCAGTGTAGGCTACGTGCACTTCAACGCCTTTAACTATGTAGCGTATATGCTCTTCAAGCACATAGCCTTGCCAATATGGAGTCTTAGAAGGCTTAGACCCCCCACTACCGCCTCCACCATTTCCTCCATCATTATCATTGCTAGCTTTAAATACTGCTATTAGCTCATGATCTCTATCCATGATTATTGTAATTGAAGACTCATAGCCTACGATTCGACCATCAAGCTCCCAACGATCAAACTCATAGCCTTCATAGGCAGTAGCGGTGACTGTAACTCTCTCCCCGTATTCATGCTCATAGACGCCAGGTAATGGGTCTATGGTTCCCGAACCTTCGGGATATACCTTGATAATGAGTACAGGCTTTTCAGGCTCAACGGGTCTGTAATAGGCTACTAGTTCACCATCATCACTAATACCCACACTTGTAACAAGACTTCTCTCATTGTTTACGCTAACACCGCCCTTGACCTCCCAATGGTCAAACACATAATCCATGTCATCTATGCTTACCTTCTCAGGAGCTATTAGCGTGTATGTGCCCTTCCATATGTAGTCAACGTAGCCTTCTCCCTTGACTACACCATCAGCATCAGCTTTCCCATCACCATCACTATCCACAGCCCTGACCAGCTTGATGGTTGCTGGCAGTATCTTGCCAGTCTTGAGATCTCTAGCCTCAACCCGAACTGTCCTCGTGTAGTCTAGGAGCGTCATTCTATAGGCTTCCGTCCAGTAATCCCCCACGGAGACTTCGCTCGCATCATTCACCTTCCTAGCCGAGGCGTAGAAGTACAGCCTATCAACATAGCTCACGCTCTTGCCCTTCTCGATCCTCTCGCCACTAGTAGGATTGGTGATTATTCGTACGTACTGGGAGCTTGCGCAGGCTATTATGTTCATTCCATCGCCGATAGGCCATAGGCCTGAGTAGTACAGCATCCCATAGACGTAGCCCCTCCCGCCTACGGTGCCCCTAGCGATTGCTTTAGCTTCATAGGTGGCTATCTTGAATTTCCAGAGCCAGACCTCTTGATAGAAGTAGGCTTCGACCTCGAAGTAAGGCTTAAGGGCTTGAGCAGTTAGTGGCTTACCACCCACATCCTTTAGAATGCCTGTCACTGTAAGCATACCCTTGGCATATGTTCGGGGGCTTGCTATCCTCAAGCTCTTATAGCCTGTTCCAAATCTGACCTTGATGCTGACGTATGCGTTAGTGACTTTTGGCACATTAACTAGATATTCGACATCAAGCCTTACCTTGGCATGCCTTGCATACGGCTTTGATGGGTTTGGAGACCCTGGTATGATGTTGCCACTGCCTCTTGTGTAGGCTTGTAGTGGGGCTTGGGCTAGGATGCTTATGAGCATTATGAGGGCTAAGATTATTCCCCAGAACTTAGGGCTAACTATTACACGCTTCATGAGGCTTAGGCTTAGAGGTTAAAAAGGAGGGTAGTAATGAGAGGTGACAGTAATTCTGCCACCCTTGAAACTGCTACCTATGGGGTAACGGTACTCTGCAACCTCTTTTAAAGCCGGTTTTCCGGAAGACCGGGTATTCGGATGTCCGGTTATTCGGATAATCGGAAAACCGTAATCAGGATTGAGGCTGGGCTCCCTAGAGAGCTTGGCCTTAAATTCAAGAAGGAGGCATACAGGCGTAAGGGGTTTAGGAAGGGGGCTCTAAAGGAGGCTTTGATTGAGGCGATAAAACTATACCTTAATGCTTCAAGGCAAGACATTGAAGAATACATCTCAGATGTTAAGCATGAGGAGCTTAGGCTAAGCTCATTAAGTATGCTGGAGAGGCTCCTAGAGGAATAAGCCCTGAAATCTATGCGCTGGGTGGAAGTTATCATTGATATCCTGAAGAGACTTGGCAATAAAAGAGCTGGAGAGCTTGAGGAAAACTAATCTAAGCTCTAAGAAGGCGTAGGAGATAGCACAAATTCAGCACATCAAGCTAAGGCATAACATATATGTTTTCAATATTTGAAGTAAATATTGTAAAATCTTGTAATTCTTCATTCTGATTCTTTTAATGGTGAAAATATGAGTTGATCGGTGAGATAATGACTATGTTGTCTAGAGAGGCTATACATAAGTCAGTTGAGAGGTTTTTGAATGAATTTGAAGGTTTGATTAGGGAGTAAGTTAATAATTTTTTGAGGTAGTATATACAGGGGGTGCTTTAGTGAAAGTTTGTAGTTCAAAGGAAGGTGTTATCAAGCTTGTAGACGGTGCTATTCTTAAGCTTAGAATTGCTGTTGTTCATGCTCGTGAAGCTGGCTTTTCACCTTTCGCAGGAGTTAACATTGATGTAAAGGCTATTGGAGGAGTCGCAACTCTTGGTGTTCCTGAGGAATTGAAGGAGAAGGTAAAGGATAAGCCATTAATGCCTCCTTCCCCTGGACTCCCCAAGGATGGGTGGGAAATTGTTGACATAAAGGAGCAAGAGCCTGCAATGGAGGAAGTCATTATTGATACCAGTAAAGGTAAATTCCTCGTTAGGGTTGTGGCCGAGGCTACTATGGTAGCACGGAATCTAGACTATAAGTCAACACTAGGTGAACCAATATATTGGGTAAGTTGGGTTTGGAAAATCTCATGGAAGCCAATTCAGGGGGTAAAACATGATGGTGAGTATTAAGTTAAATGAAGCATCTACAATACAATCACTTAATCAAGATTCTAATGAAAATTCAAGAATCTTGATCATTGATGAGAGAGAGTCATTACCTCCTCTTAGGGTACAGGGATCTTCAAT
>QMSF01000046.1 GCA_003649565.1 Thermoprotei archaeon
ATCTGAAAGTCCTCAAAGGAGTAGGGCATGTTTAGTTTTTAGCTTTTAGTTGAGACTTTTAAGCTTAATGGATTCGAGGGTCTTAACCATGAGGTATAGGGCTCTATTTAATGGTGCGTCTGTCAATCCTTTAGCTGATAATCTCCATATTGCGCCATTTATGTAATCTACCTCGGTCCTCTTGCCCCTCAATATGTCCATTAGCATTGAGTTCTTGTTGTTATAAGTGGCTTTAGCGACCTTAAAGACCTCCTCAATAGGGTCATCAACTTCAAGCTTTATTTTGAGGCTTAATGCCACTTTCCAGCTTTCGGCTGCAACCATCGCCATTAAGGTCTTAGTATGCTCGTTTTCTAGGAGCTCGCCATTTCTCATGTTTAGCAGTGTTCCTAGGGGGTTTATTGAAGAGTTAATTATAGCCTTAGTCCAGACAGCTCCTTCTATGTTTTTCGTGACTTCAGCTGGTAAGCCAGCCTCTTTAAGGGCATCAGCGAATTCTGAGCATGCGTTTAGGAGATCTTCAGATTTTGCCCCTAGAAGTGTTTTTGCTATGCCTTTGACCTTTACTATCCCTATCTCTTCGACCATAGCTCCACAATTTGTGACGCCTCGTGCTACAGCTCTATTTAGCACGTTTTCAGCTTCTTCTTCAACTCCAAGCCCGTTTTGGAGGAGTATGACTGGGCATCTTAAATTCGCCTTGGCTATGTGGCGAGCAGCTGACGAGGTGTCATAGGCTTTAACGGCTATGACGCATAAATCTAGGTTCTTAAGGTCATCCAAACTTGCCTTGAATGTTGCCTTAACAGTTATGGTTGACCAATCCGGCATTTCGAGTTTTAGGCCGTTCAATATGAGTTTAGGTATTTTGTGTTCTCGTTCTACAAAGATGACTTCGTGGCCGCTATTGTGAAGAAGTCCTCCAAATAGGCCTCCTATGGCTCCTGCTCCTATGAAAGCTATCTTCACTTTATTGGCACCTTAACCTATGATCTTATCCCACTTCTTCAACTCCAAGACCTTTGATAGAGTGCTTCCTCTTCTGATTTCTTCTCTTATCCTGTTCTCCTTTTCCATTACGTCTATGGCTCTATTGGCTATCTCAACAGCCATGTCCTTGGGTACCACGACAACTCCATTGTCGTCACCTATGACCCAATCTCCTGGCTCCACCTTGACGCCTCCGCAAGTTATCTCGACGTTAATTTCGCCTAAACCCTTGGGTTCGCCAGCTCTTGGGTTTATGTATCTAGCGAAAGCTGGGAATTTCAATTCTCTTATGACGTCAACGTCTCTTATCGCTCCGTCAATTACGACTCCTGCTACCCCCTTGACAACGCAGCTCCATGATGCTAATTCTCCCCAAACTGCTTCTTCAGCTCCACATGCATCTATGACTATGACCGAGCCGGGCTCGGCTATATCTATTGCTTGAACGGCTTTTGACCAGTCTCCAGGATATGTTCTGACTGTTATTGCTCGGCCAACCATTTTCACTCCTGGTGTTATTGGCTTGATGCCCTTCATTGCGCCTTTTTTGTGCATTGCATCAGCTATGTTCGGCGTTGAGACCTTCTTAAAGGCCTCTATAAGTTCTTGCTCAGTGAACTTCTTGTATAGCTTTGTTTCTATTGGCTTTCTTGTTAGCATGGCTTGCTTGATGATTCGAGCTGCCTCTTCGGCATTTTCGGCTTTTGTTATTGCTCCTCCGACTATGATTATTGATGCTCCAGCTTCAACAGCTTTAGCTGCCGTCTCGCTATTAATGCCTCCAGCAACTGCTACTGGGACGTTGACTACATCGACTACTTGCTTTAATACGTCTAGAGGCTTCATGCCCCTCATTTGCTGGTCTATGCCGACGTGAACGCATATGTAGTCGATACCTAGCCTTTCTAGTTCAACTGCCCTGCTTGGCATGTCGTCTACGTTCATTAAGTCGACCATTATCTTGGCTCCAACTCTCCTCGCAGCCTCAACAGCCTCTCTGACGGTGCTGTTATCGGCTAGTCCCATTATGATGACCACATCAGCACCAGCTTTAGCAGCAGCCTCAACTTCTATAGATCCTGTATCCATGGTCTTCATGTCGGCTACTATCGGCACTCCTGGGAATCTCCTTTTCAGTTCCCTCACACAGTTTAAGCCCTCACTTTTAATGAGCGGTGTTCCAGCTTCAAGCCAATCTACGCCGCCTCTTAGAGCTTCCTCGGCTACCTTGAAGGCTCTATGGAGATCAACGAAGTCTAAGGCTAGTTGTAATATAGGCTTCTCCATTTTCGGTCAAGCTTAGAAATATGAAGCTTAGTTATATCAGCTTCGTTCATCAAGCATTTTTGCCTGGCCTTTAAGTATAAGTCCATGTAGTTCCAGTCTTTGAATCCATGAGCTTGATTCCAAGAGAAGCAAGTTGCTCTCTGATCTTATCGGCTATCTCGTATTCTTTTCGGCTTCTATGTATCTGCCTGATGTCGACTATCAATTGTACCAGCTTGTCTATGATGTTCCTCTCAAAGCTTCTTGCGCCGAGTACGTCATCTAAAACCGCTAAGACTTGGTTTATCCTTTTGAAGGCGTTTAACGCTTTTAATGCTAGCTCCGCTTTTTCACTGGGTATTATGTCGCTATAGGCTATTGAGATTATGTTGTGGAGATAAGGAGCGGCCTTGGCGCCATTGAAGTCGTCCTCCATTGATGTTATGAAGCCTAAGAGATTTTCATCGATATTTCTCGCTATTTTAAGCTCTTCATCCGAGAGCTTAAAGTTAAATGACACCTTGGATGTTATTCTCATTAAGAGCTCAACACAGTTCTTAAGTCTCTCGTAAATTCTTTCGTAGCGCTCTAATAATTCATATGAGAAGTCAACCGTGCTTCTATAGTGTGTAAGAGCTAGCATTAATCTAAGCGCTTCGGGTTTATGTTTAGTGAAAATCTCCTTTAAGGGAATTATGTTTCCAAGGCTTTTGCTCATTTTCTCTCCTTTAATTGTTAAGTAGCCAGCGTGAAGCCAATATTTGACCCATGGCTTGACTCCATATCTGGCCTCGCTTTGAGCTATTTCATTCTCATGATGTGGGAATACTAGGTCAACACCTCCACCATGAATATCTATCCTGTCGCCTAAGTAGAAACTGCTCATGACCGAGCACTCTATGTGCCATCCAGGTCTTCCAGGGCCCCATGGACTTTCCCACCATGGCTCTCCAGGCTTAGCTCTCTTCCATAGTGCAAAGTCGTATGGCCTCTTCTTTTCATGGATAAAGGCTTCTTCTTGCCTCCATCCTTCGCCTTTAACTCTCTTTGAAAGCTTGCCATATTCTAGGAACTTATCGACATCAAAGTAAACGCTTCCATTGCTTTCATAGGCAAAACCAGCCTCTATGAGCTTTGAAATGAAGTCTATCATCTCCTTTATGTGGTGAGTCGCCTTTGGATGAACGTCAACCTCTATGTGCAGCTTTTCCAAAGCTTCGAGGTAATCTTTGGTGTAGGTGTCAGCTATAATTTTCCAATCTACATTCTCTTTGTTAGCCCTATTTATTATCTTGTCATCGATGTCAGTTATGTTTTGAACGTAGGTGACCTCGAAGCCCTTTAAATTGAGAAAACGCTTTATCACGTCAAAAGCCACATAAGTCCTAGCGTGACCCACATGCGTGTAGTCGTAAACTGTTGGCCCACAAACATACATTCCTACTTTTGGGGGGTTGAAGGGCTCAAAGTTTTCTAGAGACTTTGATAAGGTATTGTACACCCTAATTGTCAAGTTTCATCACCAGAAAGCCTATCATTATTATCAAAGCTTCAAACTTAACATTTTTGCTCTTGCTGAGCTGAATGTGAAAGCCTATTGGTTATGCCCCTCCTTTCTAAGCATAGATTTAATTAACCTAGTTACTATAACCTATATTTAGACATGTTGAGTGGCAAAGTAACTGTCGAAGTAGATGTAGATCCTCAGGTATTAATGAAAGAGCTTGTTGATCTCGAAGTATTTTATGGACGAGATAGAGTAGAGAAGTATGATAATAATTACCTGCTCAACATAACGCTTAAAGGTGTTAGCTCAAAGTTTAGCTTTAAGATACCAGTTTACGTGCACGTCTCTGGCAATAGAGTTTATCACATAGGCATGGGTGAAACAAATTACTTAGCCTCGTTTGAGCTTGTAGGGACTTCGAAGGGAACCTTACTCATAGCATGGGCTCAACTTAAAGCTGGACGTAAAGCATGGTTTATGGGTGCTCGACTCGATCTTTTCTTAAAGGAGCTTATTGATGCGGCAATAGCTAGAGCTATGCTTAAACGCCATTCAAGAGAAGGAGAAAGCGTGAATCTAGCATCAAGAGAAAGAGAGATTCAAGGTAGATAGGGGAATATTGATTAAGGTGGTTTTTGAAAAGTAGGATAGACTATAAACGCATTTGCTCTATGCGTCATATTCGATGCTCATAGTGGGTGGTGAGTGTATTGCTCAAGTTCTTGGCTACTACGATCAAGGGAATGGAGGATATAGCAGCGAGAGAAATTGAAGAGCTGGGAGGATGCAACATAGAGCTTAAAAGTGAAAGAATATTCTTTCAAGGAGATGAAAACCTGATATATCGCATTAACATTAGGTCGAGATGTATACATAAGCTTATATTTATCTTAAATCATGGTAAAGCAATGGGTTTAGACGAGATATATAGTCTTGCGAAATCTATTGAATACTCTGAGGTCATAGGGCTTCATCAAACTTTTGCTGTAAGGACAACAAGGGTTGGCAAACATGATTACACAAGCATTGACGTATCAGCAACTGTTGGACAAGCGATAGTGGATTACTTCAACGAAGTTAAGGGTGCACGACCCCGAGTTAACCTTAAGAATCCTGACGTTGAGATAAGCGTCTATGTTAAAGACGATGAAGTTACCATAGGTGTAAATACTACAGGTGAATCTCTTCATAGAAGAAACTATAGAGTTTATGACCATCCAGCGGCCATAAAGACTACATTGGCTTCATGTATGGTGAGATTGTCTGATTGGCATGGCGAGGAATTCCTAGATCCTATGTGTGGTGGTGGTACAATAGCTATAGAAGCAGCATTAATGGCTAGGAAGTTTCCTCCAGGATTTTTCAGGAGAAACCTCGCATTTACAAGATTGCTTTTTTATGAGGCAGAGGCTCATAAGAATGAGTTGGAAAAGGCCTTGGAAGAAGTAGATAGATCATGCTTCAAAATATGTGGCTTTGATTTGTCTCCTAAGCACGTTAATGGCGCAATAATAAATGCATCATCAGCTGGAGTTGATGACACAATAAGCTTTTTCGTTCAAGATGCGACAAGGGAGGATGCTTATAAAACTGTAAACGCTAAATACATTGTAGTTAATCCTCCTTATGGAATTAGGCAGTATAGACCAAGGATACTCAAAGATCTTTACATAAGATTTCTTAAAGCATTATCATGTAGTCTTAGCGGTTCAACGCTTGTCTTGATAACAGGCGCGCCTAGAATATTTGAGGAGGCCTTAGCATACAATAACTGCAAGATTATTGAAATAAGAAGCGTTAAACATGGTAATTTACCAGCTAAAGTATACAAGCTTGTGATGTAACATGCCAAAGCATTTTTAATCATTGTTAAATAAAAATAACAAGGAGAAGACCTATGTCTGATGTGGGAGAGCTTCTTGTTAAGGAAATAGGTGAGATAAGAGAGCGCATTGCCAAGCTTGAGTTTAAAGCTCAATCAATTGATAATCAGCTTGGAGATATCAATAATTTAAAGGATAGAATCGCGAAGCTAGAGTTCAAAGTTGAAGAGCAAGCAAAGAAAATAGAAGAGCTTAAGAGCAAGGTTTCAAGCATATCAAGCTACCTTCAAGAGCTTTATAGATTCATATCTCAAAGATGAAGGCATGTCAATTTAAAGCATATACTTGACTGAAATGGTATTAAACCTTGGGAAAGCGCGTTTAGAAAGAGGGAAATTGCAAAGTGATCCAGCAAAAGTTTTTTTGGTCCTCAAAGTGCCGAATTATTGGTCAGGCTCTATGTGTGAGAAGGTCGAGGTGCGAACATGGAGAGAGTGTTTAGAAACTCATCTTACTTGAACGCAATGTCAACAACTGGAACGAAGACAAGGGTGCGCGATGTCAATCCCCAGAGTGGAATGTGTCCTCTTTGTATAAGAGAATGTCCATTCCTCTGCGAGATTGGATTATCGACATTTAGGGGCAGAGAAGTGCTTTATCCAGATCCAGAGTACTTTGGAGAAAGCACAGCATCATCGCTAAAGGACTATGGTTTAGACTGGTCACACGTCCAAATACTCTCGAGCCTCAGAGGTGCTGAGGGTATAGAGCCAGACCCAGATAAAATGTTGTTCCCCAATGTGTCAGTTGAGACGGAGATTGGAGGGGTAAAGTTGAAGATGCCGATAGCAATGGGTGCTTACGGCTCAACCGACATCGCCAGGAAGTACTGGGATGGCCTAGCCGTTGGCGCAGCCCTAGCTGGCGTGATACTGATAGTCGGAGAAAATGTTTGCGGTGTCGATCCAGCATCAGAGTTCTCAAATGGCAAAGTCATACGATCCCCCGAAATGGAGAGACGTATAAAACTTTTCAGAGAATTCTGGGATGGAAGGTACGGCGATGTAGCTGTCCAGACGAACATAGAGGATCAGAGGATGGGCGTTGACGAGTATGTAGTTTCGAAGCTTGAGGTGAACATAGTTGAAAGAAAGTGGGGTCAAGGTGCGAAGGCAATTGGCGGCGAGATACGTGTGCGCTCGCTAGAGAGGGCAATTGAGCTTAAGAGGAGAGGTTATCTTGTTCTCCCAGATCCAGAAGATCCAGAAGTTCAACAAGCGTTTAAAGATGGGTTATTCAAGTCTTTTGAGAGACACAGCAGAGTAGGCTCACCTAAAGCTACTGATGTTATTGAGGATGTTGAGAAGCTGCGCGAGATGGGTGCGAAGGTCGTTACGATAAAGACAGGGGCCTATAGACCTATCGATGTGGCTTGGACTCTGAGGGTTGCATCTGAGGCAAAGGTGGATTACA
>QMSF01000047.1 GCA_003649565.1 Thermoprotei archaeon
CTTGAGGGCTTCATAGCAGTATCTGCAATTATGAGGGCCTTAGAATTTAAGCTGGGCTTATACAATCATCATCTTAGTGATATGGGAAATGTTTAAGTGGAGAAGTTATTTGTTTGCGATAACAGAAACGGGGCCGAGGTGGCGTAGACTGGCTAACGCGCCGGCCTGTGCCACCAGGTGTTATGCCGGTGGGGGTAAGGAGCCGGAGATCGCGGGTTCAAGTCCCGCCCTCGGCCTCCACATAACAATTGGATGAGGGCCGGTAGATCAGTCTGGTAGATCGCCCGCTTTGCGAGCGGGAGGTCGCGGGTTCAAGTCCCGCCCGGTCCACTATTCTCTTTACGGTTATGGTGATGAGGCTTTGATTGTTATAAAGATTAATGAAAAGGAGGCTTTTCGAACGATTGATGGTTCAGAGGTTATTGAAGTTATAGGACTGAAGAGCATGGGGATGAGAAGGTTAAGCATAGCAATTGCCAAGGTACGGGGGCATACAAGGACGTTGAAGCATAGACATAGCTTTTTGGAGGTTTATTACATAGAGAAAGGCAAGGGTATAATGCATATTGAGGAGGAAGAGAGGCTTGTGTGTAAAGGTGATTTCATAGTTATTCCTGAGGGCCACTTACATTACATAGAAAATGTGGAGGACGACGATCTTATAATATGGTGTATATGCGTTCCAGCATTTACATTTGAGGGTACAAAACTCGAAGAACATTAGCTTAGCGCGTTTTTTATGAAGAATTCATGTATCCTCGTGTCGTTTGTTAATTCTGGGTGAAATGTTGCTGCTAACATTTTGTCTTGCTGTACTAGAACTGGAAGGCCATCATATGTGGCTAGGATCTTTACGTTATCTCCAACAAACTCTATTGCGGGTGCTCTTATGAAAACTCCTCTAAAAGGCTTGCTTCCTAATGCTGGTATGTCTAGGTCTACTTCAAAGGACTCTTTTTGCCTGCCATAGTAGTTCCTTATGATTTTGATGTCCATAACCCCTATGAGCGGTTGCTCGACTTTACCAACCTTCGCATCACGAACTTCTTTGGCCAATAGTATTGTTCCAGCACAGGTACCAAAGACTGGAAGGCCGTTTTCAATTCTTTCTCTTAAAGCACTTAATAGCCCGGTTCTCTCAGCGACTCTACCTATTACAGTGCTTTCGCCTCCAGGTATCACTACGCCTTGCACATTCTCTAAGTCAATCGACTTTTTTACTAGCTTTACATCTCCATCTAGGCCTAGCCTTGCCATTGCTAGCTTTAATGACTGCACATGTTCTGAGACTGCTCCCTGGATCGCTACGACACCGAGTTTAAGCAAATTATGCACCTCTTAATTGAAGCATTTCTTCGGGCTTTAGCGTTTTGATATCTATCCCTATCATGGACTTCTTTTCAGATACCATTCTACATGCTTCAACGACTATTTCAGGGTCGTCCCAATGTGTTGTGGCCAGGACTATCGCCTTGGCTCTTGACTCTGGATCTGAAGATTTGAAGATTCCTGAACCTACGAATATGCCATCAGCTCCAAGAAGCATCATTAGGGCTGCATCGGCTGGAGTTGCGATTCCTCCAGCGGCGAAGTTGACTACCGGGAGTCTGCCTAGTCTTGCTGTTTCTTTTACTAGCTCGTATGAGACATTGTAGTTCTTAGCTGCGTCTAATAACTCTTCGTCGTTCATGGCTCTCAATGCCCTTATCTCGCCCATGATTAGCTTCATGTGCTTGACCGCTTCAGATACGTTGCCTGTCCCCGCTTCGCCTTTTGTCCTAATCATCGATGCTCCTTCGTAGATTCTCCTTAATGCTTCGCCAAGGTTTCTAGCGCCATTAACAAATGGTGTTTTGAAAAGCCATTTGTTTATGTGATGTTTTTCATCAGCTGGTGTTAGGACTTCGCTTTCATCAATCATATCTACCCCTATGCTTTCAAGCACCTTGGCCTCCATGTAGTGTCCTATCCTACATTTGGCCATAACTGGAATTGTTATGTGATCCATGACTTCCTCTATTACCTTGACATCCGCCATTCTAGCTACTCCACCAGCTTTCCTCACATCGTATGGTAGCTTATCCAGTACCATAACCGAGACTGCTCCGGCTTCTTCGGCTATTTGTGCTTGTTCAACATTTGTAACGTCCATACAAACACCGCCTTTTTGCATTTGAGCAAAACCTCTCTTGACTACAATGGTGCCTCGTGCTGGCACTCTTAATTCTGATGGGAGAGGTGATGGTGAGAATAAGTCCTTCATTTTATCTCTTGCCTCGAGAAGACCGTAAAGAAAGTCTTTAAGCTCTTCTAGCTTATCCACTACATATCGACCTCTCAATACAACAAATAATTGGTAGAACTACTTATAAGCATTGACGTTGCTTTCGTATATTATTGCCTAGTGGTGGCGCTTTATGAGCCTAAAGGGACGTGATATTTTAACGCTTCAAGAATTAACTTCAGATGAGATACTCATGATTATCAATAAATGCTTTGAATTGAAAAGTGAATGGACAAGAGGGTTGAGGAAGAGAGAAGAGCTTGAAGGTAAGACTATATGCCTGCTTTTCGAAAAGCCATCTACGAGGACAAGGCTTGCGTTCGAAGTTGCTACTGCAAGCTTAGGCGCTTACCCCATTTATGCCTCTGCCTCTGAATTACAGCTTGCACGTGGTGAAGCGCTCTCAGACACAGCTAAGGTGCTTTCTAGAATGGTAGATTGTGTAATAGCTAGGGTTAAAGCTCATAGTACCATTGAGGAGCTGGCAGAGCACTGCACTATACCCGTGATAAACGGTCTTAGCGATTTGCATCATCCAACACAAGCGTTGACTGACGTCTTCACAATGTTTGAGGTTAAGGGCAAGAGGAAGTTAAAGGTGGCATTTATCGGTGATGGTGGCGCTAATACATGTCATAGCTTGATGATATGTTGCAGCAAGCTTGGATTAGACATGGTAATTGCATGCCCCCCTGAATTTAGACCTAAGGATGAGATATGGAATTTGGCGATGAAGAATTCTGAGGTGAGCGGTTCGCATATCGAGATAGTTGAAGAGCCATTCATAGCAGTTAAGGAGGCTGACGTCATTTATACCGATGTTTTTGTTAGCATGGGATTTGAAGCTGAGAGAGATATTAGATTAAGGAGGTTTCTACCCAAGTATCAGGTTAACAAGGAGCTTGTGGAGAAAGCACCTAGTGACTACATATTTATGCATTGTCTTCCAGCTAAGCGAGGTGAAGAAGTTACCGATGAGGTAATTGATGACGCTGAGCATTCTGTTGTTTGGATGCAATCAGAAAACAAGTTGCATATGGCCAGAGCAATACTTAGCTTGGTAATGTAGAGGGATATAGGGTGATAGAAGGGCGCTTAGCCATAGTATGTTCAAAGACCGATCCAGCAAGCATGAATATTCGAAGTAAGCTTCTAGAAATTCTCGACTTTAAGAAGACAATGGATAAAGTCTGTAATGAAGAAGTCTATAGGTTAGATGATGTCTTTTTAGTGACTATAGATCATGAGACGATATATGCCGATGAGATTGAAAACCTCATAAAAGTTAATGGAGTGATATTCGCATCGCGTCATGCAGCTGAGTCGGGTATGCCAGCATTTTTAGCTCATACACCTGGAAATTGGACTGACCAAGCATTATACGGAGGCAAACCTAGAAGCATATGCATCGCTATGCCTATTCACTTAAAGAAGGCTGTGATGTCTCTCGAGAGACTTCGAATTGAAGAAGGATTTACTGATTGGAAATGCGGATTAGAGGTCACCCATCATGGACCTTACCTCGATGAGACGCCAGCTATGTTCATAGAGCTAGGCAGCACCCCTAAAGAATGGAGTAACGATAAAGCTGCTATGGTTGTTGCTCAAGCAATAGCTGAATTATTAGATGTGAAAAATGAAGGAAAAGTTGCTGTTGGTTTTGGAGGACCGCATTACGCTCCTCAATTTAATAGAATAATTCTAAATGAGGATTTGGCGATCTCACACATAATTCCGAAATATGCTTTTCCTCATGTCACAGAAAGAGAGATAATGCTCGCTATTGAGAGGAGCATCGTTAAGCCAGTTATAGCGCTAATAGACTGGAAGGGTCTTAAATCTGATGAGAGGCAGTTGGTGCTCAATGTATGTAGTAAAGCAGGGCTACAAGTCAGGAAAGTCTAATGGCTACAAGTTTTAGTACCAAAAAGAAAAGTTATAATAGAGGTTTTCCAGCTACTGGAGACAACTAAGGTAAAAGGGGTTTCGAGGTTTGGGTATAAAGCAGGCTCTCTGGGACATAGCAAGAATACTGAAGGTAGCGCGAAGACCTGATAGAAGAGAGTTCATGTTGATGTTAAAGGTTTGTAGCTTGGGTCTTGTAGTGCTTGGAGTTTATGGCTTCATAATCTTGTACCTTTCATTCATATTCCTCTTCGGAGCACCTTAGAATGGTGAATTAAAATGTCAACAGCTGCTAAAGCGAGCTTTTATCTTGTTAGAACAACTATAGGCCAAGAGAGAAGCGTAGCCATGATAGCTGAAGATAGAATTAAGCGAGCTAACATCCCAATTAAGTCGATAGCCGTCATAGAAGGTATGAGAGGTTATATAATAGTTGAAACTGATAGGCCTGATGTAATAGACAAAGCTTTTTATGGCATTAAACATGTAAGAGGAGTTGTTGCTAAGAAAGTTAGCTTTAGTGAGATAGAAAACTTCCTAGTGCCTAGACCATCAATAGAGGGAATAGATGTAGGAGACATCGTAGAGATAGTGGCAGGGCCCTTGAAGGGTCTTAGGGGGACGATAACGAGGGTTGATAAGAGCAAGGAAGAAGTAACGTTAGAACTTCATGAAACTAGCTACCCTCTACCAATAACCGTTCATGGTGATTACGTAAAAGTTGTTGAGAAGGCTAAGAAGGTGAGTTAGACATGACCCAAAAGAAGTCCGTAAGGTTTATAGTTGAAGGAGGAAGAGCAACGGCAGGCCCACCAATAGGGCCAACCCTTGGGCCAACAGGGCTAAACGTCATGGCTGTTGTCAACAAGATTAATGAGTTAACAAAGGAATTCGCAGGTATGAGAGTGCCTGTAGATGTAATTTACGATCCTGAAACCAAGGAATTCGAAGTAAAAGTTGGAATACCTACAACAGCCGCTTTGCTCTTGAGAGAGGTAAAAGCTGAAAAAGGCTCTCCATCACCTGCAAAGCAGAAGATAGGCAATTTAAGCATAGAGCAAGTAATTAAGATCGCATTAATTAAGAGGCCAGACTTGCTATCAAAAACTCTTAAAGCAGCTGTAAAGGAGATTTTAGGTACGTGTCTTAGCTTGGGTATAACGGTTGAAGGTAAAAACCCCAAAGATGTTCAAAAAGAGATAGACAAAGGGCTTTATGACGAGATATTGGCGAAGTACGAGGCTGAGTGGCAATGAGCATATCGTTAAATAACATTGTTGAGGCCCTTAAGGAGGCAAGAAAAAAAGCTAAGAAAAGGAACTTCGAGCAGTCCTTTGAGTTGATAGTAGCCTATGAAGGGCTTAATTTAAAGGATCCAGCCAACAGGATTAATGAGGTTATAGCGCTGCCAAATCCCATTAAAGGCAAGGAAGCAAAAATTTGTGTTTTTGCTGAAGGCGACTTAGCCTTAAAAGCTAAGGAGGCTAAAGCCGATTTAGTCCTTGGAAAAGCAGACATACAGAAGTGTCAGGCTGATAAAAAATATGCGAAGTCACTAGCAAAGACGTACGACTTCTTCTTTGCTCAAGCGGACTTAATGCCGATTATAGGTAGGACTTTAGGTCCATATTTAGGGCCAAGAGGAAAAATGCCTACACCCATAACTCTTGGAGTTGACTTGACAAGCTTGCTTAATAGATATAGAAACTCAATTAGGATAAGGATTAGGAATAATCCTGTTGTTCAATGTCGTGTTGGCATCGAAAGCATGGAAGATGAGAAGATAGCTGAGAACATAAAGGCTGTGCTCGACTTTCTAAGGGAAAGGATAAAGCATCCAGCTAGGATAAGTAGTGCATATGTCAAGTTGACCATGGGGCCACCTGTTAAGCTTGCAATAGGTCGTGGAGGTTAAGAAGAATGGCCTTTCCAATCTTAAAGCCTATTGAGAGGAAGAGGAAGCTGATAAATGAGCTCATAGAAATGATGAGCAAGCATAAGACAATAGCATTAGCCGACATAACAGGGTTACGAGCCTTACAGTTTCAGAGGCTTAGAAGCAAGCTTCGAGAAATAATTCAAATTAAAGTTGCTAAGAATAGCCTCATAAGAAAAGCTATAGAGGAGTTAAAAGAAAAGAAGGGGATAGACTTATCGTCATTAAAAAGCTTTTTAGAGGGTCAAACAGCCGTAGTTGTATCCAACTTAAACCCGTTTGAAGTCTATAATATACTTGAGAAGAATAAAGTCTCGGCTAAGGCCAAACCCGGCGATAGAGCCATCAAGGACATAGTGTTGCCAGCTGGTAATACAGGGCTTACTCCAGGACCCATCTTAAGCTTGTTCAAAAAGTTCAAGGTACCAATTAAAATTGAAGAGGGATCTATACATGTGACTAAGGATACAGTCGTGATAAAAGCTGGCGAAGTAATACCAGCAGAAATAGCTGATCTATTGGGCAAGCTCGGTATAGAGCCTATGGAAGTAGGACTGAGGATTAAGGCAGTATATTCAGAGGGGCTTGTCTATAAGGCTGATGACTTAAAGATAGATGTAGAAGATTATAAGAGAAAACTCGTAGATGCTGCTTCAAGAGCACTTTCACTAGCGGTGAACTCAGTCTTTATTACGAGTGAGAGCGCTCCTTACATTATAGCTAAAGCTGCCATGGAGGCAAAGAGCTTGGCGATAAATGCATGCTACCCAACTAGCGAAAGCATAAGCTACATCCTAGCTAAGGCTCATGCACAAGCCATGGCATTGAGCAATATAGTGA
>QMSF01000048.1 GCA_003649565.1 Thermoprotei archaeon
ATCGCTCTCCGGCGCCAAGTATTGTGGCTTATAGCTTAGTCTTATTTCTCTGCCTTCAGCCTTTTGTTCATTTGATAGTTTACGGATTAGTGCCTTGACGAATGTTGTTTTGCCTATGCCATTAGGTCCTAGTATTCCTATTACTTCTCCTTCATGTATCGTTCCTTGGTCTACGTCCAATGTAAATGTGTCCAATTCAACTTTAAACGAAGACCATGAAAATAGCTCATTGACAATAGATGACTCTCTTGGTCTTGGCTTAACTCTAAACCTTATTGGCTCACTTCTAAATCTTATGTTTTCACTTGGTATGTAACCATCAAGATAAATGTTTATGCCTACACGAACACCATAAGGTTGAGACGTGATTCCATAAGCTCCAGGCTTACCGTACATTATACAAACCTTATCTGATACATAATCTAAAATAGCGAGATCATGTTCAGCCACTATTACAGCCTTACCTTCTTGAGCTAGTGATCTTATGACTTTAGAAACCTTAAGCCTTTGCATGACGTCAAGATAGCTGGCTGGTTCATCGAAAATATAGACGTTGGCTTCACGACAGTATGCTGCCACTATGGCTAACCGTTGAAGTTCGCCGCCACTTAAGGCTGTTAGCTCTCTATCGATTAATTTTATGAGGTCAAGCTCCTTAGCAAGGTCTTTCCATAGTCCTCTCTCATCTATTTTACTTAAAACCTCTCCTACGGTGCCTTTAACATATTTAGGTATTTTGTCTACATATTGAATTTTATGCACTACATGAATTTTCCCGGAGTATAGATCTTTAAAGTAGGGTTGAAGCTCTGTACCCGCAAAGAAACGTATTACGTCATCTTTAGATGGTTGAAAATCTACGACTCCGAGATTGGGTATAAGTTCTCCTGCTAAAATTCGAAGAATAGTAGTTTTTCCCGTACCATTAGGCCCTATCAAGCCTAAGATTTGTCCTTTTCTTGGAGGGGGAAGCCTATATAGTCTAAAACCATTAACACCATATTGATGTACACATTCGCGCTCTAGCTCTTCAGGTAAGTTTACTATGGTTATGGCGGAGAAGGGACACTTCTTTACACAAATGCCACAACCAACACATAAGTTCTCTTTTATTATAGGTCTCTCGGATTCTTCTTCAAATTCTATGACTTGAACTTTGTTCTTTACAAGAGGACAGAAACGAAAGCACTCTTTGTTGCAATCTCTCGGTTTACAGAGGTCTTTGTCAATGACAGCTATGCGGGGCATTTATTGACCCCTATGATTACTGAGAGCTTGATTGCCTAGCTTTATTCTTCAGACTCCATCTGTTCTTGCTCTCTATTTAATAAATCCATTAAATCTCTAACTCTCTCTTGGCTTACTTCTCTCGCTTCTTCTCTAGCTCTCTCTTTGAGCTCTTCTTTTTCTTCAACAACACCTATAGTTCTATGCTTTGATTCTTCTATAACTCTCGTTGCAGAATAACTAGAAGATTGTTGATTTAAAGGTTTAGAGAAACCACAGCGCTTACACATTAAGTAAGTTTTACCATTTTTCTTGACAGGTTTTAAAAGACCTTCACAATTAGGACAAAAATCCATTAAATAATACCCCCTTTATCTAAAAATAATGAGAGGGATATCACCATTCTTCCTCCCATTCTTCCTCTTCCCATTCCTCTTCCTCTTCCCATTCTTCCCATTCTTCCTCCATCGTCTCTGGCCCCCCGCGGTATTGTCTTAAAGAGGCTATGGTTTTATTTAAAGTTACCGATAGATTTGTGGAGAAGCTTTTAAGTAAGCCAATCTTTAACGACATGGTTAAGCGGTGATACGCTTGAAGTTTAATTTGTTAGTTTCAACGTACCGTAATAGAGAAGATGATTGTACGAGTGAATTATGGTATCTCTTCCGAGAGTTAGGAGATGACAGTATTGAAGTTCGCAGAGCTCTAGTACCAGGTTTATTATTAGTGAAAACAAAGCTTGACCCATTTGAGGCGGCAAAGAGGATCGGGGAAATAGCTAAAGAAAGGCCTTGGGATGTCAGATACACCTTGAAGCTAACTCCAATAGATGTGGTTACATCTGATAATGAAGAGGAAATTCGAAGAGCTGCAATCGACATAGCAATAAAAAAGATAGGCGAAAACGAGACGTTTAGAATCACAATTAACAAGAGGTTATCAAATCTTAGTAGCAAGAAGTTAATCGAGGAAATAGCTAAGGAAATTAATAGAAAGGTGAATCTGAAGAATCCTGATAAAGTGCTGCAAATAGAGATCATAGGCAAGGACGTAGGCATAGCCGTACTAAGGCCTGATGACATAATTTCAATTGTTAAAATAACTACTTCCTAATATTCAAAAGGGACATCCGTGTTAAAATGCTCTTCAACTCAGGACTTAAGGTTGATGATTGATAGTTAGTTGAGGCAAGTTCTTCGCTTCCTATTTTCAGCTCCATAAGAAGGTTATTTCCATAACAACAAGAGGGTAAGTTCACAGTTAATTCTTTGAAGAGTGAAGTTAACCTTGAGAATAAGGTCTTTAATGCCATAGAATTAGAGCTTATCGAATATAAGCAAAAACTCTTAGTCTTTTTACTTAGTCCAGCTATTTTTAGAGCTTCTGCTATTTGGTCTTCACAAGTGAGACGAAGTAGGAATTCTATGTTGAATTTGTTGCTTATGTTTTTATTTAACGCAAAAGCCTTCAAAGTCTGGTAGAAAGCGTACAGCACATGAAGATAAGTTATCGGAATTCCGGGTCGTGAGACTGCCCATAACAAATCAAGATCTTTTGTCGAGTTTTCTATCGTGTTAATCAGATTTTGCGAATCCACTTCTGAAGCTAATTTTACATGTGTTACGGTCATATGTAAACTATCTTTTTCGCGAAGAAGTTTTTGCAATAACTCTATGGCTATTGCTGTAATGTTTAGCACATTACCCACCATGCACTGAGGGTATTAACGTTATCTCTTTAATGTTGTTTATGGTGGCATTAAGACCTCCAATGATATTAACGTCAACACCATCCACCATTACTATAATGTCAGCCTTTAGGCTTTCCTTATTAGGTTCAAAAACTCTTTCAAGAAGCTCCTTATTTCCCTTACACGCAATATATATCGCATCCTTGATTTTGGAGTTTTCAGGTACTTCAACTTCAAGCGAAGAGGTTTTTGCCAAAGATCTTAAAACAGCAATAAAGTTTACTTTAACCTTCATGATCCTAAACCTCGCAAGGAGGTCAGATGAGGTACATCTCTTCATCGCTCAGTGCAGGTCAGCCTCTTCATCCCTCATTTTTCAAGGAATGACAAATGTATATAAATCTTTATTCAGCTGTATATTGGGAATTATGATTGCCTCCGGCAATCCCATTACGTTGAAGAAAGAATTGTTGGATATTGTTAGAAAGAAGCTTAAGAAGAAGGAACTTGATATTGCAAGAAATGATTGGCATGCTAAGCGAAGGCCTATAGGATGTGGTCTAACGATTCATCCTGGTGTTGGATGTCCTTTACAGTGCAGCTATTGCTACATCTACGATATGGGTTTTTATAAGTATGCCACTCCATATTCGCTTAGTGGTCTTCAACTAGTAGTTGCATTGCTATATAACAAATATTTCTATCCGACAATTTGGGGTACTTATCTTGCATTTGGCAGTGTGACAGAACCTTTTCTTCCAAACATTACAGTCAAAACTTTAGAGTATTTGAAGGCCATAACAGAATATTTAGGTAATCCTTGTCAGGTCTCAACTAAGATGGCTTTAAGGGACGAGGTTATAGACGAGCTCTCATCTATAAAAAACCTTAAACTATCAGTACTTGTAACTCTCACGAGTCTCCACCAGTATAGGAGTTTAGAGCAAAAAGCGCCAGATCCCTATGATAGACTTGACTTTATAAAAAGATTGAGAAAGAAGGGATTTAAACCGTTCATATTTCTCAGACCCTTATTACCTGGTTTAAGAATTGAGGAAATTGACGAGCTTATTGATCAAGCTAAAATCGCAGGCGCATATGGTATAGTTCTAGGTAATCTAAGACTATCAATTAATATAGTGAAGAGGCTTGTAGAGCATGGACTTGACGTAAAGGAGTTGAAGAAAATAGTCAACGTTAACAATTTAAAGAAAGGCTTCATCGACATTAGGGTTAATGGCGAGCTTTTTTCTAGTATTAGGAAGAGAGCTCTAGAGAAAGGGCTTATATTCTTGAGAAGAGCTTGTTGTGCAAACACTGTTACTCAATATTTGCATGGACTTAATGAGGTAATTTGTCCTACCTTATGTTTTTTATCTAAAGATGCATGTGATCCTGCATGCCCTTCGCAATGTCGGACTAAAGCTTTGGGTGAACCAAAGCATTTAGATATGAATGATGTGATCAAAGCTCTGCTTGAGTTTGATGAGTATAAAGCAGAAATAGAAGGCTACACTATGATCATTAAGCCTAGGAGGAAGGTTAAGGATGCTAAATTTATATCTTTAGTTTTAAGTCACCTATTGCGCAGAAAGGTTTTAATTAAAGATGAAGATTAACCTTGAGCTTGTTGCGGCGGAGCTTCAATTTTCTTATATCTTTTAGCTAATCGAGTTAGATAACCGCTAACCCTATTCAATAAGTGCTTTGCCTTTATTGTTGAGACTTCTAAGACAAGCTTCTTATTTTGAGCATAATCCAAGCTCACTTTATCGTAATATTGCTGGAGTATTTGGTAAGCTAATCTCTTTATTATTGATGGCCTAACCTTACCCATATGCCTTCAACCTACGCTTTTCTAGCTTTAGACAGGCATTATTTAATCTTTTTCATTTAGCTTTATTTCGAAACACTAATAATAACGAGATTTTTATAATGATAAGTTAGGTGATAGAGGTGGCCGAGCTCCCATTGGCTCCAATAGATAGAATTATTAGACGAGCTGGAGCGGAACGTGTAGGTGATGATGCTGTCAAAGCGTTATGTAAAATTCTTGAGGATGTGGCTCTTGATATCGCACGAGAGGCTGTAGAGTTAGCTCGTCATGCTGGTAGAAAAACAGTCACAGCTGACGACATAAACCTTGCCGTTAAACATGTGCTACGCTGGCTTAGTGCCAGCATATACAAGTAGGAGATAGGGGAAATTATCTAGAAAGCATGTTTGAAGATGCATTATAAGACGACGTTTTTCATGAGAAAAAATTATATAGAAGCCTCTTCTCATAACTCTCCGAAGAACTTTCACAAGAGGTGGTTCTTCTATGGCAGCAGCACTAGCTGGGCAAGTCGGTGGCATACCGGTTTTGATATTGAAAGAGGGTTCAACAAGGACTTTTGGTAGAGAAGCTCAGAGAGCCAATATAGCTGCGGCAAGGGCTATTGCTGAGACTTTGCGAACAACGCTTGGACCTCGAGGAATGGATAAAATGCTTGTAGATAGTTTAGGAGATGTCACAATAACTAATGATGGTGCAACAGTTCTTGATGAAATGGATGTACAGCATCCAGCAGCTAAAATGTTAGTGGAGATAGCCAAGGCGCAAGACGAAGAAGTTGGTGATGGAACTACTACTGTCGTTGTTTTAGCAGGTGAACTATTGAAGAAAGCCGAAGAGCTGATGGCTAAGAACATACATCCTACAGTGATAATTGATGGTTATAGCAAGGCTCTCGATTTTTGCCAGAAGGAGCTTGAGAAAATAAGCATGCCAGTGAGCCTTCAAGACGAAGAGCTTCTAAAGTTAATAGCTAAAACTGCAATGCATGCCAAGGTCATAAGTGCGGTAAGGGATTATCTGGCTGATTTGACTGTTAAAGCAATAAAGCAGATAGTTGAGGAGAGAGACGGTAAATTAGTCGCCGATGTTGACCAAGTACAGCTAGTCAAGAGGCAAGGCGGTAGCGTGATGGACACTAAGCTAATACAAGGAGTCATAGTTGATAAGGAAGTTGTGCATACGGGCATGCCAAGGCGTGTTGAGAAAGCTAAAATAGCATTACTCGACTGCCCATTAGAAGTCGAGAAAACGGAGATAGATGCTGAAATTAGAATAAGCGATCCTTCACAAATGAAGGCATTCATCGAGGAAGAAGAGAGAATATTGAAAGGAATGGTCGAGAAAATCAAAAGCGTAGGTGCTAATGTGGTCTTCTGCCAGAAAGGCATAGATGATATGGCTCAACACTACTTAGCCAAGGCTGGCATTCTAGCTGCTCGTAGGGTTAAGAAGTCAGACATGGAGAAATTAGCACGAGCAACCGGTGCAAGGATAGTTACGAATATTGAAGATTTAACACCTAAGGATCTAGGCTATGCCGAGCTCGTTGAGGAGAGAAAAATAGCTGACGAAAAGATGATCTTTGTTGAAAACTGCCAGAACCCTAAGTCAGTAGCAATACTGATTAGAGGAGGATTAGAGAAGTTCATAGACGAAGCTGAAAGAGCACTTAAAGACGCTTTAAGCGCTGTAGCTGATGCTGTCGAATGTGGACGCTACATTGCTGGTGGTGGAGCAACTGAGATAGAATTAGCAAAGAGGTTACGAGAATATGCTGCCAAAGTTGGAGGTAAGGAGCAGCTAGCGATAGAGGCATTTGCTAGCGCTCTTGAGGTCATACCAAGGACGCTAGCTGAAAATGGTGGTCACGACCCAATAGACATAATCATGGCTTTACGAGCAGAACATGAAAAAGAGGGCAATTATCATATAGGCGTTGACGTCTATACTGGAAAGCCAACAGACATGATTAAGATGGGTGTCATAGAACCGCTAAACGTCAAACTTACAGCTATAAAGTCTGCTACTGAAGCTGCTACGATGATTTTAAGGATTGATGACGTCATAGCTGCTGCTAGAAGTGAAACAGGAAAAGAGAAAGGAGGAGGAAAAGAGAAAGAAGAGAGTGAAGAGTATCTATAAATCTCTTTAGCCTTTTTCTAC
>QMSF01000049.1 GCA_003649565.1 Thermoprotei archaeon
AGAAGAGCCTGACAATCTGCTTCTCGAGAAAGCTGAAATAGACAAGGGAAAGCTAAGAAGAATGATAAAAAAAGGTCTTTAGGTATTATAAGAGTAACTTAATATCAAGAAGAAAATTCGAGGAGTACTTCAGGTTAAGGGGTCTAACCGATGGCGAAATAGAGCAATTATGGCTGAAAGCTCATACCAACAAGATCATAGCAATAGGGGTAGACCCAGTAACAGAAGAAGTAATGTTCGAATTGAGAGGGAAAACGAGGAAAATAATGCAGAAAACTCGTGAGGGAAATGATTGAAAAAGCAATAAATGAGGTCTTCAGACACTACAAGTCAGATGTTATAACGAAAGAGGAATTTGAAAAGTACTTTACAGCCAAAGGTTTAAGCAAAGAGGAAATTGAAGAACTATGGGTTAATGCCATGGCTAAAAACCTCATTGAAGTCGGAATACAACCCAAATTCCCTGATGAAACCATGAATTCTCGCGATTACGATATAGTCTTCGAGAAGAAAAAGAAACTCATCAGACTACTTTAATCGATATGATGCAAAAATGCATTAGCCAACTAACCACATCTGCTTAACAAATCTTAAAGTTAAGAACCTTACGTCTAAGCCTGAATGGAGATCACCTAGCTTAAAGAGCAAGAGTTGGTGCGGGGGGTGGGATTTGAACCCACGCAGGCCTTCGCCACAGGGTATCTTTTTTCCGACCAGGGCTGGGGCCGCTGGTGGGTAGTCCTAAGCCCTGCGCCTTTGACCTGACTCGGCCACCCCCGCGTGCTCGTGTTGCTGTGTATACGGTTGGTATTTATTTTTGTTTTTTATGGTTGTTGGGTTAGTGGTTGCTGTGGGCGTTATTGTTTCGAGGGATGTATGGAAGAGGTATGGGAGTGGAGTATTGGCTTTGAGGGGGGTTTCGTTTAGTGTTGAGAGGGGTAGGCTTGTTGCTCTTCTTGGTAGGAATGGTGCTGGTAAGACTACTTGGGTGAGAATTGCTTCTACTCAGCTTTTGCCTACTAGGGGTACTGTTGAGGTTCTTGGTTTTGATGTTGTTTCTGATCCTTGGAGTGTAAGGGAAGTGATCGCTATGGTTCCACAGGAAGGCTTTCCCATGGATCTCTTGACTCCTTTTGAGTTTGTTTTCTCATATTTGTTGATTAGGGGTTATAGTAGGAGTGAAGCTAAGAAGTTAGCTCGTGAGTTCTTAAGCCTCTTGGAGCTTGAGCCTTACATGAATACTACTATTGGTGAGCTTTCTGGTGGGCTTAAGAGGAGGGTTATGGTTGCGACGGTTTTGGCTTCTAATGCTGAAGTGCTGTTTCTCGATGAGCCTACGACGGGGCTTGATCCTATTGCTAGGAGGGGTGTTTGGAGGGCATTAAAAGAGGCTAAGAGGGCTGGCGGCACTATGCTTTTGACGACACACTACATGGATGAAGCCGAGAGCTTGGCTGATGAGGTTGTCCTAGTCCATGATGGCAAGGTTATGTTCGTAGGCTCAATCAACGATGCGCGCAAAGCCATAGGCAGCAAGTTTAAGGTTGAAGTCTACGGGGATTTAGACATCGACGGCTATGACGCATTGAAGCTTAGGGGTATGACCATATTCTATGTCGATGAGGGTGAAGCTGAGGAAGTTCTTAGAAGAGTAGTTCAAAGAGGATTTGACGCGACTGTGAAGGCTACGAGCCTCGAAGACCTCTTCATAAAGGTGACTGGTGAGAGAATTGAGGAAGGGTCTTAGTAGACAAGTCATTGCAGCACTAACAATAGCCTGGGTAAACGGCGTATTAGCCTTAAGAAGAGTTCCACTATGGATAATATCCTACCTATTAATGCCTTTAACGTTGCTGTTCTTCTTCATAATTTATGGGAATCCCACGATCATGAAGTACGCGTTGATAGGCGGAACAATAATGATTGCTGTCAGCAATGGAATATCTATCCTTGGAGACGCCGCCTTCTATAGGATATACGTTAAATACCAAGATTTACTGGTGGCAACGCCAATAAGGCCTACAAGCTACATAATAGGACTGTCACTATCAATGCTTGTATTCTCAGCTCCGGGATTAGCGCTATTCGTGATTTTAATGTGGCTAGCAGGAATGCTGACACCATTATTCTCAGCAACTTTAGCAGCATGTTTAATTCTCACTTGGGCCTTCTCGTCGTTCATGGGCTTTACCATATCAACTTTTTTCAAGCAATTAAGGCATGTATGGCCGCTAGTAACAATACTATCCCTAGTACTAAGCGTCCTACCACCCATATACTATCCAGCAACAATACTACCAAGAGGGCTACAGTGGATCGGTGCACTAGCACCAACAGGAGCAGCAGCAATGATACTACACCACGTAGCAGGACTAGCAAACCTAGAGAGCACAGCTCTCATAGCGTCAATAGCATCAGCAATAGGATACACAGTAGCATTCATGCTCCTATCACTATCAAAAATGAGATGGAGAGAAAAATAACCTTGAAAGCCTAAAGACCCTCAATCACATACCTAAAAATCCTGGCAATATACGTGCCATTCGTCGTCCTATAAAACCAAGCAGGCTGAAAAGGATCCTCACCTTTACCAGCCATATCAACAGCAATCTTCCAGCATTTCTCCAAGACCTTTCTCGTTATCACACGAACACTACCAGTAGACTCCAACTTTACAAAGACAACATCACCATCAACCCAAACCGTAAACCTAGATCGACCAGCAGGCGAAGACAACTCCACAGGCTTAGAAAATAAAGCAGATATAAGAGACCAAACATCCTCAAACCCCATATTAACAACCCTATCTCTAGCACTCATAATAATCGCAACTATAATAATAGTAATACCCTAAAGAAGTTAGCTTGTGATAACGATAAGATAAGTACATAACTTTGATATGAAGGTAAAGACTGGACTATTGAAAAGCTGAGTGAGAAAAACAGTATTTCTTTAAACGATTAAAAGAGAGCCTAAAGCCTAGCTTATTCAAATAATGCTTTAATCTCGTTTATCCTTGCATCAGGAACCCTAACGTTAATCTTCATAACAGCAACTCTAGAGATCTTATAAGGCAAGTTCTCGCCATCCTCCAAATAAAGTTCCAAGGCCTCCTTTAAGTTGCTTAATGCATCGTCAAGAGTCTTACCCTGCGAAGACACACCAGTAGTAGGCTCATACGCCACGTACTTTCTTCCTTCACGCCACACAAACGCCCATAAACTTATCTCCACGTTAACTTCACCTATCATACTCTTCTAAGTATCGAAAATATAAGCTCTCGTCACACGACAGCGATACGTTTATATTATCGTTCGTACAGGAAATGCACGAGTGTTATGAGTGTTAAGATAACACGACGCGCTGAAGATCTTGAAATAGCATTCTCGTCAAGTGATAAGTCCTTCATTTTAACCATAAACGTTAAAGAGGGCAATATCACGATACGAGACGCAACAAACGTGATAATCTCCTACGAGGATCAAAGACGACCCATCGAAGAGGCAGCCGTACACAAAGAGAAAGAGAGAGAAGCAGTTAAAATGAGAGAAGTCAGGGAAACAATCATAGAACTATTGAGAAGAGAAGGAGCAAACAATCCTCACAACGCATTAAGCATAGATGAGATAATCGAAATAGCGCAGTACAATAAGGGTTTTTACAAACCGCTCTACGACTTCATAAAAAAGTATGGGGTTAATGAGGGACGAAAACTCTTGGCACTCTTTGTAGCAGGAACCCTAGCTAGAGAGGGACTCGTCAACAAAATATGCGAACAAAAAAACGGAAAGAAAGAATATAAGTTCTTCATAAGTGAGGTATGAAATCTCTTGAGTTTACCCTCGATCTCCGGAAGAAAATTAATAAAAGCACTAGCAAAAATAGGCTTCAAACTCGTAAGCATTAAAGGAAGCCACGCTAAACTCAAGAAAAATGGCAAAACCACGATAATACCGCTCCACCGAGAAATAGCCAAAGGAACACTACTATCAATACTAAGACAAGCTGGAATATCAAAACAAGAACTACTAAAACTATTAAAGGACCCTCAACACCAAGAAACATAAAACGCTTTTATACCACCCAGCAAAATAAGGAAACAGCCCCCGTAGTATAGCCAGGTCAAGTATGCAGGCCTCTCGAGCCTGCGGCCCGGGTTCAAATCCCGGCGGGGGCACCATTACTTTTGAAGAGTTCTTTGATTTTCTGGTTGATCCATTGTTTTGGTATTTCCCATGGGTATTGTTTTTCGATTTGGTGTAGTTCTTCGATTTCGTTTTCTGTTAGTTTTTGGCCTCGGTGTTCTAGGTAGAATTGGTATCGTTTTTCGAAAGCTATTGACTTCCATGTACCTGGCAGCATACCATAATAGTTGTAAATTAAATCCACGAGATGCGTCTTGATTATTTCTAAGGCCCAGTGAATTGTTATTCTATCGTCTTTTGATTTTTGTATTCTATATGGGTATGGAGGGCGCCAAGCATAGATCGGTATTTGTCTTGAATGTCTTCTTGTTAGTTCTTCGAATTCTGCTTGAAGAAGAGTTGGCGGATTTGATATTATTGTGCGGTAAATTTTCTCATCGCTTATGGTCTTTCCTATGCTGTGGGCTCCGTAGTCAAGTGAGCTCACGAAGTTTTTAGGGAGTAGATCCGTAATGTCGATGGCTCTTGTCAAGCTTATCTTCATGCCGATTCTTTTATCTTGCATTACACGAAGAGTTATTGCTCCTTCTTCTGTTAATGTTGCTTGAAAATGGTATTTCCATGTGCTATTATCCATTCGCTTAAAGCTCACGAAAGGTTGGTTTTGCGCTCTAGGTCCATAAGGTATTCCTATAGCATTTAGTAAACGTCCTGTTAGAGGATCGATGTATGACGCAAAGGCTTTATGCGCCTCAAATGGACCGCTAAAAGAGCCTCCTAATTCCTCAACTCTTTGCTTTAAGTAGTAGTGAAGTACGGGGTCTTTATTGTAGTACTCAATGCTTTTGGTCTCAGTCCTCATGTGACCTTCATTAAGGATATGGGAGGCCAGCATGAATAGACCTGGTTTATCAAGATCTATTGGAAACTTAATATTAGTAAAGGCGTTATGTTGTTCCAACGCTACATAGGGTATTTTGAAGTCGTCACATAGCCGCTTCAACACTCTTACTTCAATAGGTTTTGGAGCTCTGTTCTTTAGAAGATATGTGTAATAATCATATCTTGTCTTTGAAAGTTTGAGCGTTTTTAAGATGTAACTTCTCATACTCTTTTCGCCAAGTTCGCTTAATTTTGCTGATATCATGTCCTTAAGCTTGCCAGTGTCAACGATGTGACTTGCATTTCCTGGCTCTTGCCACCAATGATAGAAGCGGCTTAGAATGTTTATGTTGCTTGACTCCTTTATCCTTTCTTTCTTTTGATACTCTGGAGAGTTCGTTATTGACGATATGATGTTTAAGAGAGCAACTTTGCCTTGGTGCTTCGAGAGAGCATTGTTTATGATGCTGGCTATCTCTACATCATCGAGGGCCAAGTATATCATTGCGTCTATTATCGACTGTGTTTCTTCGAGTGAAAGAACGTTTCTAAGTTCACGAATTTGTGTTAGCTCGCCAGTACGCCAGTCCAATCTATAGACAGGTTTGCCTTGTTCTAGGGCTCTCTTAACCTCAAGAGCAACACCAGCTGTCACGAAGCCTCCTAAATCGCTGTAGATAAGGATGTCACATGAGTCTACTAGGCTATAAAAGAAATCTATGTTGCTGTGAAGAGCTCCCGGCTTGTCTTGAAAATAGGCTGGATTTACTATTTCAGCTTGAGGGTAATGCCGCTTTATGATTTCAATTTCTTTGAACTCTCTTGGGGTGTGGTATATCTCCACGGGATGGGCGTAGTAGATCCTCATTGATGAGCCATGCACCCCCACTCCTCTTCTTCTCCTGATGGTTTGTAGATCATTAGCTCACGCTTATTACCCACCAAAGTCCCTGTTGCTATTACCAGACCTTTACGGAAAGCTTGGAACCATATTTCGTCGATTTCTTCGTCTGTATATCCTTTGGCTTGTAGGTATGGTTTGAATTCTCGCTCTAGGATCCATGGTTTTTTGAAGTGCTCGAATAGGTCGTTTATTATTCTTTTTAGTTCTTCGTCTGTGAAGGTTCTGGTCATGCTTCTCATTTATTGTCTATTTCTTTTTGCTTATAAGGCTAGACTTTGCTTGTTTTTTGTTGTTTGTTGTGGGGTGCGGGTGTAGATGTGTTAGTTTATCGGCAGGCTGTGCATCCCCATTCTGCTGATGGCCTGTAGATTACGAGTTCGTACATGCTGCCTATGCGCATTCCTCTTATTTCGACTAGGCCTTTGCCAAGCGCTTGGAACCATATTTCACTGATTTCTTCATCTGTATAGCCTTTTGTCTTTAGATATGAATTGAATTCTCGTTCTAGAATCCACGGCTTTTTGTAGTGGTCAAATAGGTCGTTTATTATTCTTTTTAGTTCTTCGTATGCGAAAGTTCTAGCCATGTCTTCTCGTGGTGTTGTCTGCTTTTTGGCTTATAAAGTTGTGCTTTGAATTGGTGTCTGTTTTTTATTGTGGTATGTGTTTATTGAGTGATCGCTTATTGATCTTCGGGTGGGGATTACGCTTATATTTGATTTTTGCGGTATATTTGCTAGCTAATTAGCTATTCATGTCTGGTATTTGCTGTACGATACTACATTGTTCAACGCTTTAACACGGGGTGACGACCATGGGGAAGCGCATAGTCTTTGTTGTTACTCGTGGTAGTAGATCCATGGACTTGTACTCGAGG
>QMSF01000050.1 GCA_003649565.1 Thermoprotei archaeon
AGTCTCAAAAGGTTTGCCATTTGTAGTCTCCCCACCTGCCTCCTCCAACTTCATAGAGGAAACGCTCGAAAGGGCGCAAAAGCTCGAGAATCTCCTTAAGGAGGAGGTAAAATTAATCGCCTACGCTAAGCAAGTCCCCCAAGGAATCGAGAGCGTTAGCACGCCATTACATCTCTTTGAGAAGATAAAGTGCATACTGTTACCTAAGGAAGGCGCCACGAACTAAGGGAAAGAGAACAATGAAATTGCTTAAGATATTGGCTGAATTGCATTGGGGATATGCTATAAGACGTCCTGTCTTCTCAGCGGCTCAACCTACGGTAAGGGCTCCGCCACCTACGACGTTATTAGGTGCGCTTGCAAGAGCTTACACGACAATTAAGCAAATCCCTGAAATAACTACCCAGGGAGGTAGGCTTTTCAGCTCTACGATTAAACTGTTAGAGATATGCCCCTGGGCTACCCTGGCTCTTATAGATGAGCGTCTGATAAATCCCGTGATTGGACCTATAGAAACTCATGATATACTTAAGGCGGTTATAGCTCCCTACTTAAGGCGTGAAAACGTTTACCCCGGTTCGGCGATGCTCTATGGTCCGCAACCTCATGGAAAGATATACGCTCCATCCATGAACGTAACGCTAGCTTACTTTGTACAGGATGAGTATGCCGATGAGCTTATGAGAAGCGCCTATGGCATTGTAGCACTTGGCTGTAAAGAGGCCGTGGTCAGCATTAAGGAAGTTCACTTAGTAGACTTTACTGAAATTCATGAACGTATGGTAAAAACGGCTTTTTACTTCCCTAAGAAGGCTGGTATTCCCTTAAGCGGAGGGTATGTCATGGATCTATTTACTCTTCCAAAGGCAGAGCACTTCGAGCTCGCGAAGGTTAAGGATCTAAGCAAGTTATCTGAGGAGTTCATCATACCCCTTGGATCCATTGAGGTGCAGGTAAGCCATGAGGCAGCGGTCGTCAAGGATGCAGAAGGAGATGTCTTGTTGATCCCAAGAGAGGTAATGAGGGGGGATAAGTGAAGACTGAGGATATCATTAAAGCTCCATCCTCTGGGCGAGAGAAAATCATAATGATGCCAGCGTTTCCCTTCCTTACTGATTGTTTTCGCACGTTCATGCTTATGGCTATAGCTAGGGCCACAAGAGCTAATGTAAAAGTTAGGACATTGAGGAGCCGTTGGTACGAGCAGATGATGATCTCCTGCTCTGATTGGCATGAGCTTGAAGCTAGTTTAAGGGATATGCTTGAGAACTCCGTTCCTCAAAATATAGAGGAAGTCCGTAATGTCCCATTGACCATGGGAGCCCTAGCCTCTGATCTAAGCATACTCCGTAAGAGGATACTCCCCAGACTAGGTATCGAGGTGCCTAAGGGTAGGGTCTTCCAGCAGGTCTCCATGATCGCGCAGACCTATGCTAAACGTATACCTCTGGGAAGCATCATCGAGGTACTAACTAAGCCTTGGAGGTCTATAGTAAGCGATGACCAAGTATTATTAATCCCTAGTGTTGAGGGCATGAAAAGCAGGCATGCACTCGTGAAGTCGTCATTTAAGCTCCCATCCATAACGCGAAGCGTCAACCTATACGAAAGCGGACGCTTCTTCGGTCTACGTGACGAACGGGAGAGAGGTGGAATTAAGAAGGGCATGGTGGATGTCCGTGCAGATGAACATTGGTGGTTAATATCCTTGCTAGCTATCTGCTCATGTCTGGTTTCCGTTGAGCGCATTGACAGGGGCGAATATGTACATCTGTATCTCTGCGTAGTTCCTGAGCATGGGTTTTCATATGACGTTCAGGTTCTATCTAGGGTACGTGATTTAAGGGAGAAGATAGTAGGCTGGCTGAGGAGGACAGGCATATACATGGAGGATCTACAGTTCATGAACTATTTATTGCTCATGCGTAGCTACTACGAGTTACGTTCAGAGGTCGGGACAACAACCCTTTTCACTAAGCACCCATTGAGCTTTAAGCTAATAGGGATTCGAGCAGTAGGGCGTAGGTTCAGTGAGAGCTTCGAGCAGGTACTCCCTTTGGAACGCCTAGCAGTGATAGACCTAGCTCTTACCCAAGCTTATGGTGAGGAGGCCGAAGACGTAGCTAAGTGCTTATCAGCTCTCGGCCTAGCTCTCGTTAGGATCTTAAAGGTATATTCAGGACTTGCCAGGGAGCTAGCCATAGATCGCTTAGTCGTCCTTTATAAGCATTTTATAAGTAGCTTACTTGAGCCAGGCCGCCCATCTTACCTTAAGCCTCTCTATGAGCTATTGAGGACTTTAAGGATCGAGGACTATCGAGCGAGGTTGCTGGGAGCATTAGCTAAAAGGATCATGGAGGTTGAAGGCCTAGAGAAAGAAGAAGCCCGAGCGCTTGCCATTAAATCCTTTAGGCATATAGAACAGGCCTTAATTGAAGTAGCTACAAGGTAAACACCGTACCCATCGTATAGGATGTGGAGACATGAGGGTTCGAGAAGGGATTATAGATGCTTTAAATGAATGTAAACCGGGCAAACTAGTAGCCCTCATAGCACCTACGGGATATGGTAAGACGAGCGCGTTTCATCATTCATGGCATATCCTATCCTCTAATTGGCCTAAAATGATACACGTGCTCCCTCTTCGCTCCCTTGTACAAGACGTAGTTATAAAGGCCATCAAACGCTGTGTTCCCGAGAGGTGTGTCTCCTATCAGGCGATGATAGAAGAGCTTAAAGTAGAAGGGCTCAAGGTTCCTAAATCGCCCTATCTATTCACTCGCTATGCGATAACCACTTACGATAGCTTCCTTTTAACCTTCTATTTAGCTCCGGTTTGCGAGCTTCATAGAATGTTTGCACATTACGATATAGGCTTGATGAGCGTTTCTTCTTCGTTCATATTACTCGATGAGGTACATTTAGTATTGGCGACTGAGGAGATAGGATCAAATCCCAAGGACGAACAATATAAGGCACTCGGCGTAATGTTAGCGACTCTAGGTCTTTTAGGGGGCGAAGTAAAGTGTCCTCTATTATTAGCCACGGCCACAATGCCAGCGTTCATGCTACGCTTCCTCTTAGAATCTCTGCATGAACGGTATGGAGTATGCTCTGCAACCCATGTCTGTCTAGGAACCTACGGCCTAAGGTACTTCCACGATAACTTGGGCGGCGGTCTAGTATTACATGATCTGGATCCTGACTTCAAAACATGGGCTGAGGAATACCTAGAAAAGATACGTACACGAGTATCACGAAGGCCCCTGTCAGACGACGTAAAAGACGCTATGAATGAAACCGACCGAGTTCTAGTTGTCTGTAATACCATTCGCCGAGCAGTTGAGATATATGAAGAATTGAAACGTTATGAAGGCTTAGAAGGGCTAGTTCTCCTTCATAGTAGATTCCTAGAGGACGAAAAAGCCGAGCGTATAGAGCATATTAATCGAATGCTTGAAAAGAAGGGCGTTAAGCTCGTCGTAATCTCTACACAAGTCCTTGAAGCCGGTGTGGACTTTGATTTCGATACTGTGATAACCGAAGTAGCCCCTCCGGGTAGCCTTACGCAACGCGCTGGAAGGGCCATACGTGAACTTGAACGCTTAAGCGCATTTGACAAAGGTCATGTGGCCGTCATTATCAACTGTAGTGACGAAAGCCTGAGATCAGCATGCAAGGTCTACCCGAAAGAGCTGGTATGTGCAGCTATCGAGTGCTTATCTTCACTCAATGGATTCTCGCAGGGTATCCTGTTTGACTGGCGTTTCGCGGAAATTAAACGCTCATTTGTAGGCCTCTTAGCATATTGTGATAGGATCCAGCAAGTTCTCTATAGCGATCCACTCCTAAGACTGAAAATAACTCGCCAAATACCTCAAAACATTGAAAATCTGATAAACCCATTAGGTAGCTTCAATCAGCCTAATATACCCGATATGTTAAGGCGCTTAGACCATGACTTTAATGGTTCTTTGATCAGAGAAGCGGCACTCATACCCCTTTACATACCTGATAAAGGCTCGTTGCCAGTTGCAGTCTTCATGCTCATCGAGTTCCTAAAGCGAGGTTATTTAGTCCAAGGCGAAAGCCACGATCAGGTAAAGTTAGTGTTCCTGGTTGATGACGAGGAGAGAGTACTTCCTGTTAAGGTAAATCACCTAATGAGATCTCCCCTCATGACGCTATATCAGAAATCTCGGAGATTACATTACTTAACCCGTGCCCTAAGAAGAGGACAGGAAGTGCGCTTCCTAGGCGTTGAGGTAAAGTCATCCGCGTACAGTGAGGAGATAGGGCTTGTGTAAGCCTCAGGAATATGGAGGGGACAGGATGAACCTACTTGCTGCTTTTAACGAAGGATTACGGGAGCATAGTCTTGATGTAGCGCGTTATTGCTCTAAGCTCGTAGAGGCTCTAAGACTTGAGAGAAAACATGAAGAGAGTGTGTTTAAGATAAGGCTCAGGGAATGCGCCTACCTCGCTGGCCTCTTTCATGACACAGGAAAAGCCCTTCCCAGTGCTCAAAAGAGAATAGCTAGACATCAAGGTACCCCCGGACATGAAGTTCTTTCGGCTATCATAGCCGGGCGTCTATTACCGCTCATAGGCTTAAGTGAACAGGAGATAGGGCTTATCGTGGTCTCTATAGTTCGCCATCACCAGGCTATAGCCTCACTTCGAGAACGCCTTAATAAGCTAACTCAATGGGTTGGAGAAGGACGCGGAACGCCCCGGCATAGCCATCAAACGGTTTCAAGCGATTGGGAAAAAGCACTAGCCATCATCATATGTGAGGGATTACACGAGCTCAATGTTAAAGAGCTTAATGAAGCCGAAATAGCAGATGTCTTAAGAAGTCTACTAAGTAAGCAAGAGTTAAGCAAACGAAGGCTCAGAGAGCTACTCAGAAGGCATTACGCTTACTACGACGATCTCATATCTCAGCCCCAGAATCGAACCCTATGGTTCACTGCAAGATGTCTCTCAGGCCTATTAATGCTGGTTGATAGCTATATCGCCAGCATACATAGAAGTAACAAAAGACATAGCACTTACTTAATTGAGGCGCAAAGATTAATCACACAGTACGATCTTTAATAAATCGATGAACCTCCGGGGATAGAAGCATGATACCAGTATCCATCACAAATTGCGGACCCCTAGGTAAGACTTCACTAGAATTACCTGACCATGGAATCGTGCTCATCTTAGGTCCAAATCTAAGTGGTAAGAGCTTACTAATTAACTCAATAGCCTCCTACTACCTGGCTAGCGCCATAGTCAATGTAAACAACAAGTTCTTCGGAGGAGCGCTCATGGACAGGTTGCTAGATCCTGAATGGAGTGAGCTCTTCGGGGAATGTTTAGATCCCTTAGAGTATCTCTCATCAGAAATACCCTACGAGGATGTAAGCGATTATGAGGTAAAACTCGATGAAATAATATCTAGGGGCCTGAACATCACCTTAAGGCAGTACTTAGCATCCACGATAACAACAACTGAATTATGTCTCTCAAGAGGTATAGACCCCTGGGTTCAAGATAGACAAGCGTTCATTAACATAGAACTAGGGTTAGACACCAAATATCTTATAAGGATAAGCATGCCTCCCTTAGACCCTAAGAAATGGGGATCACAAATTCTAATTCGACAAGCATACGTTATACCTAAGGATAACCCAGAATATCTAGGTCTAGTGATTAACTCTCCACTTACTTTCATAAACAAATATTACGCACAACATGAAATTGAGAAGCATAATCCGAGGAGTTATTCGCTTTCAGCAATATTGACATCAATTATTAAACATAAGTATAAGTTTGAGAAGAAATCCAAATTTAAGGAACTTATCTCTCTCGCCTGGAAAGAGATCTCAGGTGTAGAGCCGAAAAAGTTCGAGATCCTAGAGGAAGAGAATCAATACGTTATCGTCATTAATAACCATAAATATCCGTGGAACATGACATCCTACGGCATAATGAACCTCTTAGCTCAAGAATTATTAATTGATATACTCCCATGGTTTAAACTAATCGAAGTCAAGCCACTAATCGCCATTGAAGAGCCTGAGGTAAGCTTAGACCCGTACACCGTATACCTCCTGGCATGCAAGTACTGCGAACTTGTGAAGGAATATGATGCATTATTACTGATAAGCACGCATAGTGAGATATTAGTCAAAGGACTAGAGGATGCCCTAAGAGAAGAGAAGATAAAGCCAAATCATGTCCGAGTCTACGAGACTATGAAAGGAGAAAAAAGCTTATTCACACTCAAGAAATGCGAGGTCAGCGATAAAGGCATAGCAGCCTCAAGGCTAATAAGAATAGCAGAGAAAATCATCATCAGATCTCAAAAGATACTAAGATAAACAATAGTAATAAATGAAAATATCGAATTAAGAAAAAGCTATGAAATATGATATCAACACTTCTCCAATAATCTCAATCTTTATATTAGATTCCAGCTTTATTCATCAATGCAATAAAATAGAGGATAAACTATACTTAATGCTATTCACATGTTTAAGTAAGTATGAAGGATGCAGACTATTCTTAACGGCTTGTACCTCAAGAATTAAACAGAATTATCTAAGTGATAACGATTGGAAAACCTTCTCTGAGAAGATAAAAAGTATACTAAAACTAAACAAGTACATAATACATTACTTTAAAATAGAAGTCATAGGAATACAGGAATACACTAAGATACGAAGAAAATGTCCCATCCATC
>QMSF01000051.1 GCA_003649565.1 Thermoprotei archaeon
ATCTTCACTTGTGCTTACAATGAATCGTATCTTCGTTCTCTCCTTAATTTGAAGAAGATCCTGGGGAAGCTCTAGTGTTACATTAACTCCTTCTGTTGACATTTTGATAATGTTTAAACCTTTTAATTCGCTTTTCCCCACTTCATATACTTCACCCTGAACGTCGAGGAGTACATCATCCATTGGTGAACCCCCCTGCTTGGGATAAAGTTTATGTGAAAGTATAAATTAATTTAGGCGTTTCTACAATATAGAGCCAGCATATAACCTGAAAGGTGAGGTGCAAAGGTTAATGAGTAGCTTTCAACCATTAGCATCACGAAGGTTCTCAACGGAGCTTTCCTCTCTCCTAGACAAAAAGGTTAAAGTAATCACAGTTAACGGACCTGTCTATGAAGGTAAGCTGCTAGCTTATGATCAAAGCACACTTAGCTTAATATTAGCTAATGCTAAAGACGATAAGGGTGAAGTCTATGCAAGAGTTTTAATTAATGGTCATTATGTTACGCAGGTGCTAAGACTTGAAGAGCCGTTTGATCTAAAGGGGTTAGCTGAAGTTCTTGAGAAATCCTTTCCAAATATGGTCGTATTACATGAAGATGCAGGAGTAATAACCGTGATGGATAGGGTTCGAGTATCTGAATCAGGGGTCATTGAAGGTTCAGGTCCAATAGCCGAGAGAGTTAAGAAAATATTTGACGAGTTTGTTGCTTCAAAACAGTCTCAGGGCAAGTCTTAGAATGACGTTCGAAATACTAGACAAGGACTTAGCTGGAAGAATAGGAAAGCTTAAAACAAGGAGAGGCATCATAGAAACTCCATATTTATTTCCAGTTATAAATCCATATGATAAAACAATAACTGTGAAGGATGTAGAAAAGTTAGGTTTCAATGCCTTCATTACCAATATTCTTCATGTTCGAAGAGCAGTTAGGGAATTTAATGTAAAGGACGTTCATGAGTTATTAGGCTTCACTGGCCCTATAATGACTGACTCTGGAGCATACCAATTACTAGTCTATGGTCACGTTGAAATAACGCCGAAAGAAGCTATAGAGCTTCAAGAAAGGCATGGCAGTGATATAGCAGTGATACTTGACCTTCCAACGGGGAATATCTCTCGTAGCGAAGCCTCGTTGAGAGTAAATGAAACCATAAAAAGAGCCAAGGAGCTTATGGACATAAAGAGTGATAACTCTATACTATGGGTTGGCCCTGTTCAGGGGGCACCCTACTTAGACTTAGCAGAATACTGCGCTAAGCAACTATCAGCCTTAGAGTTTGATATATATGCTATAGGGAGTCCCACGACGATCATGGAATCCTATCAATACGACGCCTTATTAGATCTTATATACACTGTTAAGCGTACATTACCAATAGAAAGACCTATTCACCTATTTGGAGCTGGTCATCCAATGATGCTTTCATTAGCTGTTGCTCTAGGATGCGATCTCTTTGACTCTGCTTCTTACATTCTTTATGCGAAGGAGCATCGATACATGACTTCGTATGGAACTTATAAGATAAATGAGCTAGAGTACTTCCCTTGTTCTTGCCCCATATGTTCAAAGTACACGCCTCAAGAGATAACTGAAATGACAAATAGTGAAAGGGTTAAATTGATCGCTCTGCATAATCTTTATGCTTTAATGAGCGAGATAAAGAGCATAAAGCAATATATCAAAGAGGGTACGTTATGGGAATACATATCTCTTAAGTCTAGGTCTCATCCACGACTTTTTTCAGCCTTTCTAAGACTTAGGAAATACTCCGTTTTTCTTGAGAAGCTTGATCCTGCGACTAAACCATCAATATCAGGGCTTTTCTTCTATGATTACATCGACGCCTTTAGACCTAAAGTGAAAAGATATTTTAAGAAAATAACAAATTGCTTAAACTATTTACAGAACAAAGTTCTCGTATTATTACCAAAAAGAAGCGATAATTCCCACTCCAAATCTTTCCTTGGAAAGTTAATTAAAGCTCTAGGCAAGCTTTTCCTCGATGGTGAAGTAAAACTGCTTTTTTATGATTTTCCCTTCTGTTTAACCCCCATTGAGCTTAATGGTTTCTACCCATTATCACAATATGAATCACCAAATAACTTAGATAATATGACCAAACGTTTCGTTAGCATGAAACTTATAAACCTCTTAAGGAAAATTAAGCCTAGGGGTGTAGTACTGTATAATGAGATTACTAGATGGGGGCATTACATAAAAAGAGCTTGCGAACAAGCATGTGATTATACAAAAGTGCTTGACATAGAAAAACCCTATGAAAACCCCAGTGATATTGAGAGAATTAAGTCTTTAGTGCATGAAATCCTTTACTACAAGGAATAAAGATTTCTCAAAAATAATTGAATGAAAGCTGTTAGCACTTTACTTTTATATGTAAAGAGTGCTAGCCTCAGATCTTATCCTTTCTTGCTTTCTCTTGAGGCTTTCTTCTATTTCTGCTTCTATTCTTTGTGCATCTCTTATGAGTTGTTCCGTTTTAACTTCAATACCGTATATCTTGCTGAAGTACTCTATTGCAACAGCAGCCGCCATAGGGTCAGGTCGTGAAGCATCTGCATATGCCAAAATTGCTATGGCTGGAAAGTCTAGTTGCTCGAACTTCATGAGCATTAATGCTAGAGGCCCCGTAATATACAAGCCGCGTTCTAGCACTCTATAGCCTTTATCTAGTACTTTGGTTATAGCTTGAGATGTAGCAGCAAACTTGGCTTTCTCCGTTTCACCTTCTCTCTTAACTCTTAAATCTAATCCGCCTATAAGTAAGGCTTCAGAGAACTTAGAAGCAACCCACTCACAAACCTTATTTATAAACTTATAGAGCTCGGGTGGAGAGGGCATAAATTCTACAAGCATAAATACATGATTTTCATACTTAAAGAGCTGTATAGGTGTTGCTAATCTATTTCCTTCCATCCATACAAATGGTGGCATTTTATTTAATAGTATGAAGCCCAAGGGTTTAGCATTTAAAGTTGAGACTATATGTCTTACTGCTATATAGCCCGTAATCCCTATACCTTGAAAACCCGTAACAAAAATTGCATCCCTAGGCAGCTCTTCTTTAAGGACTATTTGTACAGACATGTTTTTCCACTTCCTTCATTAACCTCCGAGCCGGAGAGAATAAGTTACAGATAGACTTAAAGGTAGCTTTTCTTATTGTGCTTAAATGGTTGTAGTATTATGGACAACGTGAAAGTATTGTGCTTAGGGGGTTGCAGAGAAGTAGGTAAGTCGGCCTTTTTACTTGACATGGGGGGTAAAAGGTTACTTTTGGATTACGGAATTTCTCTAAATGATGTTCCTCACTTTCCTCTTCATGTAAGTCCTAAGGATATCGACGCTATACTACTATCTCACCCTCACCTAGATCATTCAGGTGCTCTTCCCCTTCTCTTCACGTCAAGAGTAAGACCCCCGATATATACAACCGCATTGAATACAATAATATTGAGATACTTAATTATGGATATGATGAAGCTTTCAGGACCTTTTTTGCCCTATGAAGAACATGAACTTCATCAAATGCTTGATAGTGTTATTTCAGTTGATTATGGTGATTTTCTTAAATTCAGTGATGTTAATGTAAAAATTCTCAATGCTGGGCATGTTCCCGGTAGCTGCATGTTCTTGCTAAACTTTAAGGGATTTAAGGTACTCTACACCGGGGATATGAATTCTATAGAAACGAGACTTATACATTCAGCTAATATTGATGATATAATATCTGAGTGCCCCATAGATTTACTTATAATAGAATCGACATATGGTGATAGATCTCATGATGATAGAAGGCTCACAGAAAAGACCTTTGCATCCTCAGTTTTAAACGTCCTTGAAGACAATGGTCTAGTGCTTATACCAGCTTTTGCTTATGGTAGAGCACAGGAAATCTTATGTATTCTCTACAAATACCTTAGGGATATCATAATTCACATGGATGGCATGGCTAGAAGCCTTTCACTAGAGTTATTGAACTTTAAGAGTTTCCTCAAAGATCCAAACCTTTATGAGAATGCTCTTAAGAATGTCAAGTTTGTTCGAGGATTAAAAGAGAGAAGGAAGTTGCTAAGTAAAGGCGGAGTTGTAATAAGCCCTGCAGGCATGCTAAAAGGAGGTCCAGCTCTATTCTATGCAAGATCAATAGCAAAAAGACATGATAGTGCTATCTTCCTTGTTAGCTATCAGATACCAGGTACTCCAGGTGATTACCTTTTAAATTACGGTAAATTAAGTTCAGACTCTGAGAAGGTCAACTGTGATGTTAAATGGTTCGATTTTTCATCTCATGGAGGTAAAGACGAACTCATCCACTTTATTACAAAAATAGTTGATGCTTCAGGAAGTTCAACAAAAGTTCTTTTAGTTCATGGAGATGAAAAAGCCTCCTCTTCGTTAGAACTTTCGTTAAGGAATCTAGGCATCGACGCAATATTGCCAAGAAACGGTGATATCATAATACCATAGCCATCTACTTATGTTGCTCTATAAATCACTTTGGTAGCAACTTTAACTGAACTAAAAATGACAGAGCCATGTCTTGCTATTACATGTCTCAAAACGATAACTAGAAGCAAAAGGACTTTAATAGTTATGAAATGCTCCAAACATGAGCCAGATTTAAGGAATAATCCTCTTTGTAGGGGTAAGTTAATTCTGAAATTGTCTTTATTGAATAGAGAGGATGAACCAGTAAGTGTCGTATTGCTAGGAGAGAGAAGACTCATTAAATATGACTCTTCAACATTAAATGTTCTTTTTGATTATTCGGCTAGGCTTTCTAAGTTAAGAAAAATGCTTTTAGAGACACCTTTTGGAAATAAAGCTTTTCATTGCGTTAATTCTAAACCTTGTCTTCACGATTGCCCGGTGCTTAAAGCTTTCTTAAATTATAAGAACTGTTTCGCTTTTCTAAATTATCTTGGAATAGCGTATACTGACCCTTTGGGTTTTCATGCATTTGTGTCTTCACTAATTAACAAGCTTAAGAATTTAGAGGAGCATAGTTACTACAAGAAGTGTCTTCATACCTTTATAACGCTTCTTAAATTAACGCTTAATGAGTTAGAAAGCTCCCAATTGATAATAGCCTTTAAAGATTATTATCGTCAACTTGGAGAAAAAATATACAATGAAGTCCTGCAGCCTTCACGCATAAATGAAAGAGCAAAATCATTGGAACGTCACAAAAAGCTTGTTAAAGAATATCACGTAGACATTTACACTATAAGAATCTTAGAATCGCAAGTGTTAGAGCACATCTATAACGTATCTTTGAGCATACCCTATACGGCTAAGCATCTCTTTATGGCCTTGAAAAATAGCCTGAATATAGCGGATTTCTTGCATGACATCATTAAAATAGACTCCTTGTGGGAGAAAATTTGCTTTTTGAAGAGAGAGTATGAAGAGAAACTCAAAGAATTTAGATTCGATTTTTCTCATGATATGTTGCGAAAGATAGCTTCGTACTTAGCTTATAGAACTTTAGGTATGCATAAAATAATGCCTTTTTTATTAGATGACGATGTTGACGAAATCTACTTAGATAAACCTCAGTCAAAGATCTACTTAGATCACAGCGTTTTTGGTAGATGTGTGAGCAATATTTCATTAACGAAAAGAGATGTTGAGCGCTTTATAACTCATGTTAAAATAGAGAGTAAATTACCGCTCAACTACTTAAATCCGTCATTAAAGTGGAACATGGAAATAAACAACTATACCTTAAGAGTTTCAATAGACATACCTCCCTTGTCTTATGAAGGCCCATCGCTCGACTTAAGAAAAATAAAGCATAGAAATTTCACCATGGTAGACCTAATAAAAACTGGTACATTATCTCTAGAGGAAGCGGCTTTTCTAATGCTTCATGTTTTAAATAGAAGAAACATCATAATTTGTGGCGAGCCAGGGTCTGGCAAAACAACGTTAATGAATGCACTAGATTTTTGTACACCAAAAAATTGGCGTAAGGTCTACATAGAAGACATTGTAGAAAGCTATGAGCAGAGATTTCAAGGGCGACATCAACTTAGATTGTATGTCGAACCATTTGAGACAAGGAAAAAATTACGTAAGAAATCTTCGGAAATAATAAGATTATTACATAGAACTCCTGATTGGATTTGCATGGGGGAGTTACAAACAAAAGAGCACTTTAAAGCGCTTTTTCATGCTCTTACTGCTGGTCTTAAAGGCATACATACTTGCCATGCTTCTTCGATAACAGGCCTAATAAAACGCTGGGTTTTACACTACAACATACCAAAAGAGGATATCCTTGAGGTAGACTTGATAATTCACATGATAAAGTGCCATAAAGGAACAAAGGTAATTAGACGAATCAATGAAGTATGGGCTATTGGTAAACTTCACAATAGTGACTATGTAGAGATCGCCGGCGTTCCCTTGACTTTAATATTTAAATGGAATCCTCAATGTGATAGACATGAAGTACGTCTATTTGATATTTTGAGAGCACCCTCGATAAGTAAGATCATAAATTTAGGAGCGAATCCTGATGTATTAAGAGAGGAATATGAGGAGATTAAATCATTGCTAGGGGGCATGTTGCTAAGAAAACCTTTAGATTTAATGAGCTTCATGTCGTCCTACGATAATCTTGTACATAATTTTGTAAAGAGGGGTATCTATG
>QMSF01000052.1 GCA_003649565.1 Thermoprotei archaeon
ATTAATCCTGCCAGCAAAGATGATGCTAATCCTAAACCACTATTGGTAACGCGATACTCAACGTCAACTTTAAAGTGAGAATCGTAGTATTTCGATGACAACTTAAAAATCTTTGCGAGACTATCTTCAGAGGTTCTAGAGAAAGTCATGAGCCTTATCATGTCATCTTCTCTTCTTGCACCTTTAAGTTGAACAGCAGCTAAAATTATCAGTATTACACCTAAGGCTATGTGGAGAACCATCGGAGAAACCATAAAGGCGGAAAAAGCGCCTATAACAGCGCCTATGACTGTGCCCATCTCTAGGAACAATGCGAGCCTCGGATTGACAAGTCCTTGAGGCAAGTATTTTCTACTACTAGCAACACTCGTAGCTACAACACACACAAGACTTGCAGCTATGGCTTCCTTAATAGGCATGCCTAGCAGTGATGATAGCACAGGCACTATAATTGCTCCACCACCAATACCAAGTATAGCTCCAATAAGCCCCGCAGCAAAAGATGTTGAAAACAATGTTAAGACCCATAACGCTGAAATCAACCTCTTCCCTCCACGCTCAATAAAAATCACAACACTAAACACCAAGCTAAGGCTTAAAGGTTACCTCTAATGCTATTCAGCATCGAGAAAAATGAGCACTGAACTGACAATTAGAGAGAAAATCGTAGAGCTTCTAAGAAAAGCTGATGAACCATTAACTGCAGATGACATAATACTATTGCTTGACCTCGAAGATACAAGGCCGAAGGACATTTATGAACACCTAAAGCATATAGCTAAGACCGTTAGAGCTCAAAGCAATAATAGAGAAATGCTCGTCATGATACCACCGTCATGCAAAAGCTGTGGCTACACTTTTACAAACCTAAATAAACCAAAGAAGCCAAGCAAATGCCCTAAATGTAAAAGCGAAAGAATTTCACCTCCAGCCTTTAAGATAATTTCACACCGTTAATCTAAAAGCCTTTGAAGCTCATTAAGGCTCTTGATGCACGGATATGTTAACCCCCTCATTCTGTTTTCATCTCTAATTACGAGTATAGCCCTCATACCAGCTTTAAGGGGGTTTTCAAAATCCTTTTCCGGGTCATCCCCTACATGCAATATGTCGCTAGCTGGAATACCTAGCTTGCTAGAAACAAACCTATAGAACTCGGCAGTCTTAGTCGTAAGCCCTAAGTCGGAAACGCATGAAAATATCGCTTTAAAGCCTCTAAACTTCAAGCCCTCAAGTATAACATCTATGAATTCTCTACTCAAATTACTCGAGATCACTACTTCATATCTGCCGGACAAGAGCCTCAAGGCATCCTCGACATCTGGGTAAAAGACTACCTTATTCTTTACCATTTGTAATGCACTTGAAACATCCAAGCCTAAGTCAAATCGCTCAAACCAGTATTGAGGCGTGTACCATCTAATGTCTTGGCTTCCAATTTCGTCATAGCTGGAGTATACAATGCGTTTAGCCTCATCTAAGTTTACACTATGTCTCTTAGCAAACAATTGAGGTATGAGCTCAAGCCAGAAATAGTCTACAAACTCCTCAGTAACAAGAGTTCCAGTAAGATCGAATGATATTATCCTAATCCGCTCAGCCTTGCACACGAATCTTAAAGCACTACAGAAAGAAACAAAAGAGTTTTCACTTTAAACTCCTTGCTCACTAGGAAAACGGCTGTGAGAACTTTGATTAACGAGTCAGTGATAAAATGGCTATTAACGCTTATGTCTGCAGCTATAATCATAGGCTTCGTAACCATGGGGTTGGCCTCATATGACTTCAACCTCAAATCCTTCATAACACCTCAAGGAGTACCTACAACACCTCAGCTTCCATCATTAAGTTTCGTAGAGCTAAACATCGAAGACTTTTATCAGAACTCCTTAGAGCTCACAATAACTTTGACTCTTTATCTCAATAGAGACATGGTCATACCCATAAACCTCATAGAATTTAAAGGATTACTGTACTGTAGAGACCATGGAGTTACGCTTGGAAATTTTAGTCTTCAAGAGCCTATAACTCTAAACAAGAAAGGTGCTTACAGCTTAATTTTGATCGTAAAGTTTTCTGATCAAGGCTTAAAGCATGTAGCCAACTATCATTCAACAAAAATCGAAAATGCCTATCACGTAGATATAACGCTACATGTCCCTGAAATAACCATTGTGACAATGGTGAATAATGTCAAGATAAAGACTACGATAAAAGGCTTCACTAGAAAAGTAGCTTTTACACTTCCGGAGGAAGCTATACATGATTTTTCATTTAGATCTTAAGGAGAAGAGAGCAATATCCCGTTTCTTAGGGGTCATTGCAGGAGCTTTAGTAATATGGCTGGCAGCTGAGGCTTCAGCATGGTGGAGCATAGACTTCGGAGGAATAATCAGCATTAGATTATCGCCTTTCGACTATGAAGTCACAGTCTTGAATCAAAGCGTTTCAATACCACTAATAGACTATTTAGTGCTGGCCTATAGAGTAATCACGTTAATTGCAGGTCTTCTACTCATAATATCAACGGTAAAAATCGAATCTAAATGGTCAAAGAGGCTTAAGGAATATGGGTGGAGAAAAATACCAAATTGCCTAGCTATGATCTTCATAGTAGCCCTAATCTTTACAATAATCATTTCGCAACAAACAGCAATAGTTAAAGACATAGTAAATCTATGGTTCCCGGTAGTAGCAATTCAATCCTCAAACACCATGTTTCTAAGCGGCTCTACAATCTTAACCATAACACTAAATGCTGCAAACAACCAAAATACGGTGATAACAGTTCCTGTGACTGCAACTTTCACGATGAACTTTCTATTAGCGATAATTGCAACAGCACTCTGCATAGCTTATAGGGTCTCATCGGCTCTACAATTAAAAGATTCACGAAAAGCTTAGGCTACATCACTAAGGTCCAAGTTAAAATACATGTTTATAGTGTCTCATTCTCTTTTCAACATTTATTTTCATATTAAAAATTTAAAATTGACTTTTGTTTGGTCACTCACGAATATATCCATTCACTCGTTAATCTTCGCAAAGTTTATAAAAACTCTCTAATGTAGAGTGAAGCTATTTGGAGGTATTGACATGCCCTTTAGGAGAAGGCCCAATGGGTCACTTGAGCCATTGACGAGAAGCGTAGTAGAGGTTCTAGATCTATTAGAAAAGGATAGGATAAAATTCGTAGACCTACAATTTACAGATCTAAACGGTAGGCTTCAACACGTCACAGTACCTAGAAGAGTTGTAGATGAGGAGTTCTTCGAGGTTGGTGCGCCCAAGCTAGACGGCTCATCAATTAGAGGCTTCACTGAAATTCACGAGTCAGACATGGTCCTAAAGCCTGACCCAAACACTTATGCGGTAATACCATGGTCAAGCGAGCAGCATAGAACCGCCCGCTTCATATGCGATGTCTATTGGGGCTTTGGGCGTGGAAGACTTGGCAGAGATCCAAGATATATAGCCCAAAGAGCTGAAGACTATTTGAAGAATGAGGGCTTCACGACATCGTATTGGGGGCCTGAAATAGAGTTCTTCGTGTTTGATAAAGTTGGGTGGGATGTTCTCGATGCATATAAAGGACAATCATACTACGTGGTCTCTAGAGAAGCTGCTTGGAATACCGAGGCAAGTACAAGCTATCCAATAAGATTCAAGGAGGGCTACTTCCCAGCACCACCACACGACACGTTAATGGAGTTTAGATGTGAATGTGCTAGGATACTCGAGGAGTACTTTGGTATTTTCAGCGAGGCACATCACCATGAAGTCGCTACTGCTGGTCAATGCGAGATAGACGTTTATAGAGACACACTAACAAATATGGCCGACAACGTCATGACCTATAAGTATGTAGTTAAGAACGTCGCTAAATCCATGAATCTGATAGCAACTTTCATGCCCAAACCGATATTTGGAGATAACGCCTCAGGGATGCACGTCCACGTGAGCCTCTGGAAGAACGATCAAAACGTATTCTACGATCCAAGCGATGACTATGCTGAGCTAAGCCAAATAGGAAGATACTTCATAGGAGGATTAAAGGAGCACGCCAAGTCACTAACAGCAATCACAAACCCCACGACAAACTCATACAAAAGGTTAGTGCTAGGTTTCGAAGCACCAGTATACATCGCGTGGAGCAGAGCCAATAGATCAGCATGCATAAGAGTCCCCATATACCATAGAGGAGGACCCAAAGCAGCAGCGACAAAGAGAATAGAGTATAGGCCTCCAGATCCATCAGCAAATCCATATCTATGCTTCGCTGCAATACTAGCCGCTGGTCTAGACGGAATAAAGAAGAAGATAGATCCTGGAGATCCAATAGACGAGAACATATATCTACTAACACCTGAAAAGAGAAGGGCTTTGGGAATAGAAGAGCTGCCTGGAAGCCTCAAAGAGGCTTTAGAAGCGCTGCAATCAGACATGGAGTACCTAAAGCCAATATTTACAAGTGAAGCCCTAGATGGATTCATCGAGTTGACGACAGACTACTACACTCAAGTAGCCATAAGGCCACACCCATATGAGTTCTACCTATACTTCGATCTTTAAACACCTCTTAATCGCTTTAAAGCATTATTAATGCTCTTAAGCAGCAACAATAAGCATTCCTCACACCTCTTAATCTTAAGAGGTAGAGCCTCAGATATTAGAAGTCAAGCTTGCGAGTAGATGATCTTGATAGTAGTAGATGATGCTAGAGAATTAGCATTTCGAGAGCTTTAACGACAAAAAAGGAAAAGCGATTAAAGAAGGTGTAACATAAACAGCACCTTTTTAACACTCAACGACACACAATACTTTGGTGACATATTGCGCAAAGGATTAGACGAATGGTTAAAGTTATCTAAAGAAGCTAGAGAGATACGAATGAGATGTGCTAATTGGTCTTTTATTGAGAGTCAGCCGCCGAGAATTAGAGAAGCACTAAAGTACCTCATTGAAGATGACGACTTATACGTGGCCTCACGAATAGCTGGCGTCACAATAGAGGAAATGAATGAGCTAAGAAAAAAAGCGAATATACCAAAGGTGATCTAGAGATTGATAGCAATAGCGGACACATGCTTCATAATAGACTGGTCAACTTATAGAAGACGCGATGAAATATTCAAGATATTCGAGTTAGTGTTAATACCAGAGCAAGTATTAAGCGAAGTCATCAGCGAAAACACGATAGCCTGGATATCACATGCACTTGCAATGGGAAAATTCCACCTTTATACTCCAACACCAGACATTTTAAATGAGGCTGACAGCATAGTAAGAGCCTCATACTCCAACCCTCAAATGAAAAACTCGAAATCCCCGAGGCTCTATGCATAGCAATAGCCAAAAGACATGGCTACATAGTCTTAACGGAGAATCGAGGAGCCTACATGTTCGTCGAGTACTTCGATGAATATCGAGAAGTAAAATTGTGGAGAGCCCTTGAACTACTAAAAGAACTGCTAAAGCGAAGAATAATAACAGCATCACACAGAGGAGATATTGAAGCAATATTCATTGAATATCAAGAAGACACAAAACACATATTCCCAAGAAGAGACCTAGAAGAAGCCATAAATGAGGTGTCAGCATGCATCATGCAAATCGAGATTTAGCTGAGAAATGGGCCAAATACGATGAAGAAGCTAGAGAAATTAGGAAACGGCATGCTAATTGGTCTTTTATTGAGAGTCAACCACCAAGAATCAGAGAAGCACTAAAACTCTACATAGAAACAGGAGACGTAAGACTAGCAAGCAAAATCGCTGGTCTAAAACTAGAAGAGTTCATAATGCTATACAAAAAAGCGGGGATACCAACAATTTAACATCTCCACATCCTCGGAACATAAGGTATATCAAGCCCGCACTATGATATAGCAAAATCATTATACAATGATTAAAGCCAAAAACAGAAATGAAAGTTAAAAGCGGTTAACAAGCTCCATGAACTCGCAGTAAAAGTCCTAGAGAACTTTAAAGATGAGCTAGCACTATCACCTTACACCTTAACAGAGCTAAACATGCTATACATCTCAGGCAAAATCATAGTCGAAAACTACAGCGAACTACTCAAAATACTAAGAGAAGCCCTCCAATATCACGGCATTACCATAATGCCAGACTCCTCATTATATCATAACAAAGCCATGGAATTGCAGAGCACATACAACCTCAGCTACTTCGACAGCTACATGCAGGCACAGCCATCATAGAGGATCAACCACTAATAAGCATGGACAAGAGATACTCGAAAATTATAGAGTTAAAGCACTTCAACCCAAGAAGGCTAATCTAAAGGTCAGAGAGGTCTCCATACATCACACATCAGCACTTCGGGACACATCATCCCCAAGCACTCAACTACTTCGGCTCACGCACTTTTAATTCTTCTGCCTCCAACCTCTCCTCCACAACCTCAGATCTTCGAACCTCATACTTCCTAACAACAGTGAGAGTAGCACTCTCACCCTTCTTCTTTAAAAGCTCGTCAACAGCCTCCTCACCCTCAAAGACCTTACCATTCTCCTCTAAAAGCAAGCCAATAGTCCTATTCTTCACATTAGCCAATAATCTAAAACGCCAACCACCACTCTTAGGAATCATATAAACATATATGTAATCTCCATCAATATGCCTATCAAT
>QMSF01000053.1 GCA_003649565.1 Thermoprotei archaeon
AGCTAAAGAATACAAGTTGAAATTTACATTTCCCCGCATAACGCAAATGCATTTAATAGGAATTTATTATAAAGGGGCTTCTAAAGATAGTTTAAGACTCACAAGGATAACTCAACAAGGAACATCTCAATACATGCTTGAACCCGGAACTATCTTAAAGAAAGGTGATATCATTATTGCACCTAAAAATGTGAAGCTGGTGATAACGTACAAGAAGACTTCGAAATCTTCTTTGTATGGTTATACATATGAGAAAGGACTTCTCATTATAGACTTTACTAAAGAAAATGGATTTTACAAACATAAAGGCGATGAAGTAGAAATAGAAAATGTTGCAGTTTATGTTAAGAATATACAAATACGTGTAAGCACTCCTGCATCTCAAAGTGTTTCGATAAAGCCGACAAAGACTGAGTATTTAATTGAGGCTTCAGGTGATACTTTGATTATTAAGGCGTTGAAGGGATCTATTGAAATATATGGTTCTAATGATGAATTACTCGCATCAGCGAATGAAGGTTATGAGGTGACTGTGGAGAATGGAGTGTATGTATCGCAGCCAACTCCAATAGATTATGATGCGCTTGATCAATGGTGGATAGAGGCGCAAGAGAATGCTGAAGGCTTAGTGTATACCGGAGAGGAGGTAACCTCACCAAGCACTTTGACGATTACCCTTATAGGGTATGTTACTGACGATTATGGTAATCCTATTGCAGGTGCATTAATTGAAGTTGGTGGCTATACAGCTGTGACGGATCATCGAGGATACTACGAGCTAAGCATGCAGGTAAGCCCAGGCACTTATGAGGTTTCAGCGTCAGCAACAGGTTATCAATCTAAAAGCAAGATGATGATATTTGAAGCTAGCCAAACATATGAACTCGACTTTATGTTAACGCCCATACAGCAGGGTGGAGGTTCTCAAACGCAATATCAAGGTCAAATACTCATTCAAGGTTACGTGACTGATTACGATGGTAATCCGATAGCCAATGCCGAGATTTCAGCCAATGAATATAAGGCATATACTGACAGCTCAGGATTCTACGAGCTGACGATATATACTACGAGTAGTTATGGTACTATCGACGTGACAATTCAAGTCTCAGCGCCAGGCTATAAGACGTTCACTAAAACCTATCAGCTAGAAGTTGGAGGACTATACAAGGGTGATTTTAAGCTTGAAAAAGAGGGTTGCCTAATAGCTACTGCAGCTTTTGAGAGCGAGCTTACATGGCCGGTAAACTTCCTTCGAGGCTTTAGGGATAACTATGTGCTTGAAACGAAGGCTGGAAGAGCCTTTATGGATGTCTTCAATAGGTTTTACTATTCCTGGAGTCCAAGCATAGCTGAAGCTGAGAGGCATAGCCCTGAGCTTAGAGCTACAATAAGAGTCGCGTTATACCCGCTTATAGGAAGCTTAATGGTATCCTCATATGCTTATCACGCGTTATCGCAATCCCGAGCTAGCGGTTTTAGTGGCAGGCGTTACAGCAAGCTTCTTTATAGGTCTTCTATACTCGCTTCCCATAATGTCTGCCTTGATACCCATGAGGCTTAAAACCAAGAGATTAAAGCTCTGGAGCATTAAGCCCTTCTTAGCGGCACTTGCGATATCACTAGGATACTTCGCGATGGCCGAGATTACGGGGATTCTCTTAATGTTGCAGCAGTCATCCGTCCTAGTAGTGTTGACGTCGATAGCTCTAGGCGTCTTCGCTTCCCACTTCATTACAACAAAAATAACGCGCCTCTTCATTAAGCGGAACTAGGCTTTACACAATCTCGCCTTTATTTTTATTTAGGAGCTCTTCAAAATGATATCAGAGCTGTAGAGCATAACTATGCTGGCTATTACTATTGAGCATCCTAATGCTTGTAATACTTCAAGTCTCTCTCCTAGAACTATGAACGCTAAAATTACTGCTGTTACAGCTTCAATTGTCGAGTATATGTTAGCTCTACCTGCTTCAGTTAAATTAAGGCCAAGGACGCAAAGCATGTTTGCTAATGCTGTTGGTATAATTGCTAATAGAGCTATTAAAATGACTGAGTACATCGTGAAGTTGATTTGATGAAAGCCCATGGTCGCTTCAGCTATCAATATAGCTAAAGCTCCAAATCCAACGGTAAACAACATAACGGTAAATGTTGATGCCCCCTTGCTCATAGCCTTCTTGGATACGACTATGTAAATTGAATAGAAGAGACCTGCAAGAAGGCCTATCACAATTCCTAGGTAATTGAGCTTTACATAAGCTAGATCATAACCCTTAACAGTTAAATAACAGCCTAGAAACACAAGGGCAACACATACGACCTTAATCTTGCTGATTCTCTCATGTAGTGATGGACTTGCGAATAATAATGTGAATATCGGTGCCGTATATAGCAGAATAACGGCGAGAGATGCACCGATAAGATCCACAGCCCAAAAATAGAATAATGTGCCAAAGCCAACACCTATCACCCCAGCTAAGGCCAACAACATCAATCCTCTACGATCTATGGCTAAGACTCCTTTGCCTCGCCACAATAATGCCACAACTAAAAGTATGAGGAATCCTAAGCCAAGCCTATACGCAACGACAGTTAAAGGTGAATATCCCAAATTCATAGTTAACTTTCCAAGTACGCCTGCAGTACCCCAACATACGCCAGCTGCAAGTGTCAATGAGGCCCCAAGCGCCTTGCTCATCAACTCAACCTCAACTTAGCTTAAGAGGCTCTCAAGAGCATTGCTTAACGAATTTTTAAAGGATGCGTTTGTCTCTCAGCAGCAAGGTAATGAGTTTCGACGATCAAAAACAACACCTACTCTCTAATAACATCAAGGCTACAATACAAATACTTAGAAATATTTAACTTAAGGTCTAGAGATAAGCTCTACACGACGAAGTGACTTCTCTTGACAGGTCCTGGTGAAGGCAAGATTAAGCTTAATGCCTCAGTCTATGTTAATGGCGAGCTTTTAAGAGATGTTGATGTATATATTCATGTTAAAGGCTACTCTCTAGCTCGTGTTACTCACTTAGATATTGAGCATCCGAAAATCAATGAATTCATAAAGCCCCATTCAGGCGCTTTTCTTAAGATTATAGGTATTAAGGGAGGCCTCATGGTAAAAGGAAGGAGATGGACTCTCATAGTTAAAAGCCCTGTTCTCAGAGATCTCTTGACTATAGGTGAGGAAACCTATGCGTGGGTTGGAGGCAAGATTGGAGGCCTCTACATAGGCTTTAAGAAGAAGTACATAGAGAAGTTAGAAGATAAAGCCATGAAGATTTACAATATAAGTCCTAGGTAAATAATCATAAAACTTGGAATTTTTTTATTATGAATAAGAAGACTTCTACACAAGTTTTTTATAGTATCTCATGGGCTTATCTGGCACGCAAAGGAGATGTTTAAGTTGAAAAGAACGACCTTAACATCCTTGTTATTGCTATCGGCTTTATTATTACTATCAGCAGCAACTATGGCTCAAACACAAAAGCCAAATTGGGTCTCCACTGGTAAATACGCTGAATATGAAATAACAATTCAATCTAATATCCCTGATGCACCTTCAGGAACCATTGGGACTATACGATGGGAGATAACGTCTGCATATAGCGATTATGCTGAGGTATCGTATACAGTAGATGTGCCTCCTCAATATGTGGATCTACTACCGCTAGAAGTAGCGTCAGGTGGGACCGAGGAATGGTATTATAGTGAAGATATGGGTGGCCTCATTCTAGGATCAACGAGCCTCAACTCTTTAGCCCAAGGCCAAACACCTTATGATATGGGGTCTGTGACTACTGAGGCTAAGAGCGCTCCGGCTGGCACTTTTGATTGCTATAAGATTTCGCTATCTCAGAGCACACCATATGGCACGATAACGTTTAATGCATGGTATGACAAGGCAACAGGGGTCCTCGTAGCTCTAACAGTCGCTGTTCAAGCTCAGCAATACCAAGCTACATCAACTATCCAGCTAAAATCAACAAATGCCGTAACATCAACAGGCGGCATAATGCTAGGCAACGATATGATGCTATGGGCTATAATAGCAGTTGTCATAATAGTGGTCATAGTGGCAATATTCTCTCTTTCACGTAGAAAGAAGCCAATGCCAACAGCACCTCCTCCGCCACCGTTGCAACAATAAAAATAGCCTCTTTCTTTTTTATCGGCTTTGAAATTATGAAGAACTACCTTTACTAAAGATGGTATTTCGAGCGAAAGCCAAATATTCTCTAAAGCTTCTTCGAATTGGTTGAGGTGTTTTGCATGAAGAAAATAGACGTTCTAGTCATCGGCGGTGGTCCTGCTGGTATTGTAGCTGCGACGACAGCTAAGAGAACTTATCCTAATAAAAGCGTATGCCTAATAAGAAAGACCAAGACAGCCGTCATACCATGCGGCATACCATACATTTATGGCACTTTAAGAGATGTGAAGAAGAACCTTATTCCTGATGCCATGCTAACTAACGCAGGTGTAGAGCTTGTAACTGATGAGATCGTATCATTAGACTTGAAATCTAAGATAGCTAAAACAAAGAGTGGAGAGGAATACCAATTTGAAAAGCTCATATTAGCTACAGGTTCAAGACCTGTTATCCCTAAAATTGAGGGTTTAGATAAAGAAGGGGTCTTCTTTGTTTACAAGGAAGCTGAATATCTCGAGAAGCTCTTGAAGGCTGTAAATGAGGCTCAGAGAATAGTCATTGTTGGTGGAGGCTTTATAGGAGTAGAATTCGCTGATGAAATAGCCAAGCTAGGTAAAGAAGTAACAATAATCGAAATGCTACCTCACTGCTTAATGCTCGCCTTTGACGAGGAGTTCTGCGTATTAGCGGAAGAGAAGCTGAAAAGCCTAGGAGTCAAGGTTCTCACTAACTCAACGGTTAAGGCTATTAAGGGAGAAAGGAAGGCTGAAGGGGTAATACTCACTGATGGACGCGAAATACCAGCATACCTAGTCCTAATAGCCATTGGTGCTAGGCCAAATGCTGATTTAGCTAGAGAAGCCGGATTGAAGATAGGTGAATATGGAGGTATAGTAGTCGACTTCTACATGAGGACAAGCCATCCAGACGTCTTCGCTGTAGGCGACTGCGCTGAGAAGTATAGCTTCTTCACAGGCAAGCCAGCACCGACAATGCTAGCATCAATAGCATCAGCTGAAGCAAGAATAGCAGGAGCAAATCTCTATGAGCTTCACCTGGTCAGAGAGATCGTGGGAACCATAGGCATATTCTCAACAGCAATAAGAGATCTGGTCCTCGGAGTAGCAGGATTAACAGAGTCAGCAGCCAAGAGAGAAGGCTTTGAAATTGTGATAGGGAGATTTGAGACCGTCGATAAGCATCCTGGAGCACTGCCAGGAGCATCAAAGCTAATAGTGAAGTTGATGTTCTCAAGGCAGGGAGTTCTCCTTGGAGGAGAAGTGGCTGGAGGAATAACTGTAGGCGAAATAGTCAACATAATAGGCACGGCAATAGAGAACAGAATGACAGCAGCTCAATTAGCAACAATGCAAATTGGAACACATCCACTATTAACAGCAGCACCAACAGTCTACCCAATAACCATGGCAGCATTCGATGCGCTAAAGAAACTCAAACAATAACATTTTTCAAAGAATACCCCTTTATCTCCTTGTCTTGCTCGATTAAGCTGTTTTTGCCTATTTGCCTAGAAAGATTATTAAATGCGTATACGTCTACGTATTTCGTGAGCTCAAAAGTCATACCGATAAGGCTAAACAATGAAATTATTAGAGAGATAGACCTGCTAATAGAGCTTGGCGTCTTCAGCTCGAGAAGTGAAGCGCTAAGACACCTCATAAAGCTAGGCATGAAAGACCTCAAGAGAGATCTAGAGTTATTTAAGCTCGTAGAGAAGCTCGAGGAGCTAGAGAAAGATGAAGGAGGCATACCCATAAAGCTTCATGGAGCTACAAGACAACTATTAAGTGATAGGGAGAAGATTCCATGAGGTATATAGATACTAGCGTTATAGTAGCGGCTCTTGACCCCTTAGATGTACGGCAAAAAAAGCTACTTTAAGAGTTCTAGAGGATGAAGAGGATAAGCTAGTATCAGAGCTCACCTTAACAGAGCTCTCCAGCATATTAGCTCGAAGACAACTAGGAGAGTTGGCTGGAAAGCTCGGTGTAAAGGATGAGCTTCTCATTCCAGCACTTCTCCTCTATATAATCAAGAGATTTGGAATTCGATATGTGAAGCTCAGAGGCTATGTGAGGCTTCCAGCGATAGGTCTCCTTCATGCTCCAATGGCTTTAGCAATAGAGCTTGCAAGAGACATTAAAATGAGAACTCTCGATTTATTGCACTTAGCTTATGCTAAGTTGCTCAAGGACAAAGGTTTAATTGATGTTATAACTACAATTGATGAAGACTTTAAGAGAAATGAGGAGGTCATACAGAGAAAGTTAGGGATAAGAATCGAATTCATAGAAGTTTGAAGTTAGTCGATGCTATAACAATTTCAAGCACTTTTCTATGCGTTAAGAATCGGGTAAGGCTTAATTCTAGCTTAGTTTAAAGTGATGTGGATACCGATGGGCGAAGACGTTAGAATTGGAGTTTTCATATGTCATTGTGGCGGCAATATAAGTCAAGTCATTGATGTG
>QMSF01000054.1 GCA_003649565.1 Thermoprotei archaeon
GTATTGGATGCTGATTACTATGCTGCTGCGATTGTTGCTGCTATTAGCAGCACATGATTCAGTGCTTGACAAGCCTATCAGCCTTAGCCTCTTCAAGCTTTAGCTCTTCGCGTAGAGCTTCTTCAACAGCTTGTTTAGCTCTCTCAGGTAACCTAACTCTCCTTACTTTAAGGGGCTCAATCGTGATCTTACCATTCTCAAAAGTAATTCTGACAAGGCTTCTCTCAGTAATGCCAGCAGCATCCCTAATAGCCTTAGGCAGAGCAATGACACCCCTATTAACCTTGGATACATGGACTAGCTTATTAGGCATAAAATTATCGCAAGAAACGTAAACTTAAAGCTAAATATAAGCTTAACCGGTTAAGTTGATGGTGGAGGTTCATCTAGATGATTCATTTTCGTTGTCAAATAATAGACTTTTAGTCAATTTCTGTAAGCATTCATATGTGGACGATTCTTCGTAAAGGCTTCATGAGATGTTAAGGAGAAGCATTATGTTGGGATTTACAGAGGTATTAAACTTTGAAAACTTGGAGGAGCATTATGAACTGTGTATAGCCTTTATGATTGGTTGCTTCATGTTTTTATTCGTGCTAAGAGGAGTGAGGCTATGCATGCTAATAGTGTGAATATTGAGAGTGATGTAAAGGAGGTTATCCAGGAGGTTGTGTAGCTTAGGATTATTCCCATTATTAAGGGGCCTATGAGCATTGAGAAGCCTCTACTTGTATTTAGTACTCCGAAGCCTATGCTTGAAGATGAGCCGAATAGGCTGACGAGCCATGTGTTTATTGCGACTGGTATGAGGCCGGAGAGCACTCCTATTATGATTATGTATGGCGATAGGAGGGGGCTTGGGATGAGGGATGTGAGTGGATATAGCATTGTGAGAAGAGCGAAACATGATGTGAGCATCGCCTCTTTTGACTTAGCCTTATCGGATAGCCAGCCTCCAAAGAGGCATGCTGGTATTCCCACTATCATGAAGAGGCTGGTGATGAAGGAGGCTGTGCCAACGTCGAAGCCATGAGATTTAACCATGAAAGTGGGAGTCCACATGAGGAAGCCCACGCTTGAAACTGATAAGCCCATTTGTATTAAGCCTAGAAGAAGGGATTTACCGCTCATCACTAGGCTTCTTGCATAACTCAATTCTCTACCACTTTCTCTCTTAGTTGTCTTTACCATTGGGAGGAGCAGGAGGGCTATTGCTGGCAGCATTATGCCCATGAGCCAAGCGCCCCTCCATCCCGATAACATCAACATGTAGGAGCTTACGTTAAGGCCTAAGATATTGCCTATAGGCATGTACGTCATTAAAATGCCAAAGCCAAAACCCGTTCTCTCTCCTGTTGATGCCTCTGCTACTAGAAATGACGCTATGACTAGGCCCATTGCCATGCTCGCCCCCTCAAGAATCCTACCCAAAAATAGCAGGTGAATGCTTGATGTAATTCCAGCTATGAGAGAACCGATAATTGCAAGGGACAAAGCATAGGCAATTGCCTTTTTGAGGTTATGTGGACGGACTATAACCCCTATAGGGATTGAGAGAAAAAGCTGAGAGAAAGCGAAGATTCCAGCTAGAAAGCCTATCGTTGCATAGGATGTAGCGAACTCCTGAGCAATACTGTCAATGAGGGGGGATAGCTTAAAGTAATTGAAAGAGCCACTACTTGCAGTAAGAAGAGCCACAATTGATGCAATCCAATACCCACGCTCTTGCACATTCTTAAATAAGCACATCTCAATATCTCTCATAAATTTACGCATTAAAATACTCTATACATGAAAGACATTTAATCACATCAATCTTTGAAATTTATTTAATTACTTGTAGAAAATAATAGTCAACGCGTAGAGTTGGAGTGAACGATATGAGCTACATGGTTATTGGAGGGACAGGCCACGTTGGTTCTCACATTATTCGAAGGCTGGTGAGCGAAGGCTTAGAAGTCATATCTTTTAGTCGCTCCGGCGATTCAGCTAGGCTCATGGATCTATTGAGCAAAATTAAGAATGTAAGGGGTGATGTTAGGGATCTAGGAAGCATAATACATGCAATAAAGATGCATGAAGTAAGGTATCTTATTTATTCTGCAGCTGAACATCCATGGGCTTGGACTCCGCATAGCGTTATAGACAACATGATTAAGGGGTTTGCCAATGTCTTGGAGGCCGCTAGGCTTATGGACGTGGAGAAAGTGGTTTGGACGAGCTCATATGCTCATTTAGGTCCACCTCACCTCTATGGTAAGCCTAGAGTTAATGAGGATGACCCTGTAAAGCCTCAGGTGATTCATGGAGTAAGCTATGTGGTTAACGAGTTTATGACTAGCTATTACGCGGAGAATTATGGCTTGGACGTGCTTGGGCTTAGATTGGGCTTGGTTTTTGGCCCTGGAAGAGAGAGGAGGGGGTTTGGGGATATTCTCGTTGATCTATTTGAGAATCCTGTGCTTGGTAAGCCGGTTAAGGTGCCTAAGGCAGACTCCATGATAACTCCTCAATATGTGAAGGAGGCTGCTAATGTCGTCTGGATAGGCCTTAAAGCTAAGGGCTATAAGCATAGGATTTACAATACGTGCGATGAAGCCGTTTCATATCGTCAATTAGCTGAGTGGGTAAGAGAGCTTATTCCTAATGCTCAGATAGAGCTTGAGCCAGGAGAGGATACACCTAGAGCTCTTGTAGATGCAAGTAGATTTCGAGAGGAGTTTAACTATAAGCCTTTATTTAGTGTTCGCGATGGCGTCATTGATTACATAAATCACTTAAAAGCATCGCTTTTGGGAGGTCAAAAATAATTGACATTGAGCATGCCCATTAATGAGAAGATAAAAGCCTTGAGAGATATTGTTGGCCCTGAAAACGTCATGGATAGCCTGCCAGCCCTCTTAATCTACGCTAGAGATGCTAGCCCCATGAGGGGTAAGATCCCTATAGCCGTTGTTAGGCCAGGCTCAATAGAGGAAGTCCAAGAGATAGTTAGATGGGCTAATGAGACGAAGACCCCTCTATACCCTAGAAGTGGCGGTACAAGCCTTTGGGGCGCTGTTCCACTAGTAGATGGAAGCGTCGTCGTTGACATGACTAGAATGAAGAGAGTGATAGAGATAAACGAGAAAAACCTGTGTTGTATTGTTGAGCCAGGCATAACCTTTGGCGAGCTCGAAGCCATCTTAGCGAGACATGGATTTAGATTTCTCGTAAGCCCTGAAAACGGGATTGGAGGAACCGTTGGAGGAAACTTCATAAGTCATGGCACTGGCTGGGGCTGCGGTCCCTACATCTCAAATCAAGGAGATTGCGTATTGGGATGCAAAGTTGTGCTACCAACAGGAGAAGTTGTGACTACTGGGACTATGGCGAATCCAAAGGCTCATGGCCATTTCTATAGGTATGCATTCGCCAATGACCTTACCGGGCTGTTTTGCGGCTCTGAAGGAACGCTAGGCATAGTCGTCGAGCTAGCCCTCAAAATCGAGGAAATGCCGGGTGCCATGGGATTTGCAGCTTTTGGCTACGATGACATAGAGGATGCTGGTGAAGCAATATATAGAGTCCGCAGAGCCAGGATACCAACCATATATGCCTATCTATCGCCGAGCTGGACCATGAACATGTTATTCCCGGAGAAAGCTCCATGGCAGCACGTGGTTAAATTCGTGATAGAAGCAAACACGAAGGAGATACTCGACATCGAGTTGAATAGGCTTATCGAGATAGCTGGTAGAAAGGGCACGTATCTAGGAGCTGAGTTAGCTGAAGAGACGTGGAGAGAGAGGTATAGATGGGTTGGCTTATTCGGCTATAAGCTGGGCATGAGGGCTGTTCTTCCAGTCCATATTCCAATCGGAGAGATAGCGGTATACTTCAAGAAAATTGAGGAGATAGCTAGTGAAGTCAAGGAGAAATATGGCTTGAGAGTAGGCGCAGGGAGCTTTATGTGCGATAGAAGCATGGTCGTTGTTGTGGTCACGTACTTCGACCCCAGCAACATGAGGGAAGCTGAAAATGCGTTAAGAGCATGGAATGAAATTAAGAGCAGAATCATAGATCTAGGCATATGCCCATATAGAATGGGGGGCCTATGGGCTGATCAAATGCATAAGCTAGGGACATACTACGAGCTATTGAAGAAGTTGAAGAAAGCCTTGGATCCAAATAACATCATGGCCCCCGGAATACTGGGCCTTTAATGAGGGTGTTCTAATTGGTTTTGGAGAAATACGTTAAGCATGTATATCGATGTGCAAGGTGTGGATGGTGTAGAAGCCCTGTATTCATGGATCACGGGATAGAGAGGATATGCCCAATATATGAGTATCATCCGAGGGGCTCTTGGGACTCATTTACAGCTAGAGGGAGGCTAGCCATAGCGCAGGCTCTATTAGAGGGAAGCATCGACATAACGAGTGACTTGATCGAAATAGTTTATGCTTGTACTCTCTGTGGTGCATGCCACGAAATATGCGTAATACACTTCCCGGTAGTCATGGGCGTTTCGAAAATAGATGAACTTGATCAAGTAAAAGTGTTTGAGGCCTTACGAGCTGAAATCTTCAAGAGAAAGCCTGATTTGCTATTAGAGCCTCATAAGCAAATAACCTATAGAATAAGAGCTCATCATAATCCCTATGGTGAGCCGCACGATAAGCGATTTGCATGGTTAGATATTGACATTTATTTACCGAGTAGAGGTGAGATTGTATACTTTGTAGGATGTACATCACCATATAGGAATTCGGAGATCTGCAAGAGCACCATAAAGATTCTCAGTAAAGCAGGTGTTACGCCAGCGATAATTGATGAGTGGTGTTGCGGCTCAATTTTACTTAGAACTGGTCAATGGGATTACGTTAATGACCTTGTAAAGCACAATCTCGAGGAGTTGAAGAAGGCTGGAGCAAAGAAAATAGTGACTACATGTGCTGGCTGTTATAGAACTCTTAAGCTCGACTATCCTGAGCTTCTGGAGGGCAAATGGGATTTTGAGGTTCTCCACGTAACTGAGCTGTTGAAAGACCTTATAGACAATGGCAAGCTCGTGTTTCAAGGCAAATTTGAGGGGAAAGTCACATACCACGATCCATGCCACTTAGGTAGACATGCCGGAGTTTTTGATGCTCCTAGAGATGTAATAAGGAGCATACCGGGCATAGAATTCATTGAGATGAAACCTACAAGACAATATGCAATGTGCTGTGGCGGTGGTGGAGGATTAAAGTCAGTGTTTAACGAAATAGCAGTGAAAATAGGAGTTAATATCGTGAAGAAAGCCAAGGATATTGGCGTAAAGGCATTGCTATCTGCATGCCCATTCTGCAAGCGCAATTTAACTGATGCTATTCGAAAATCATCTATAGACTTAGAGCTCTACGACATAACAGAGCTCATCGCTAAAGTTATATGAAAAAGGCATAGCCATGAGCTTTATATGTGGAAAACATTGTTTTGACTGTTCGAAAACGTAGTTTTAAGTGGTGATTGCATTAATTGAATATGCGTGATTGAAAAGATAGAGCTTCGACAACTTGCTGGTGCAATAGCGTTTTCTCTACTCTTATCGGTTTCACTCTTTTACTTGACATTAGAAGTACCGAGAGCTCTGGATTTCTTGCTTCGCAATTTCTATCCTGACTTGTTTTTTGATGTTGAGGCTGCAAGAGAGATGATTGAGATGCTAAGACCCTACGCGTTACTCGCATTAGCAGCAACAGCTTTATTGATAGTTATTGGTTTCTTCATGAAAAGAGGGTTTCTATCATTTCTCGGTGCATTCTCCATTTACATTCCTGTTTTCGGCTACTTCGCTTTTGCCATGTTCTTCTTAGCTGGCATAGGGATTTTAAGAGCATTGTGGATCCCTATAATGGATTTGAGCCCTGATGTTCTTAAGTTGGGGCATGTTGTTCTCCTGCCATTTATTGCTTTAAGTGCATTATTGCCAAGCCCCATGGATAGCGTTGTAATAATGACGATAACGCTTATAGTCATGTACTTAGGCCTCTTGATATTCTCTCTTGGAGTTGCAACGTGGCTTTATGGGAAGTTTAGGGGCTTTAAGCTCATTGACTTCTGGATTTACAGGTATAGTAGACATCCTCAATACTTGGGATATATCATGTGGAGTTATGGATTACTGACATATACATGTGTAATGCCTTATGTTAGAGGTGCCCTGGCCATACCACCTTCATTTCCTTGGTTAATCTCGACAATGATAGTTATTGGAGTAGCGCTAATTGAAGAGATGAAAATGAAGATTGAGATGGGCGAGAGATACCTTAATTATTGTAAGAAGACGCCATTTATGCTTCCTCTGCCAAGGCCATTATCGAGAGCATTGAGCATGCCATTAAGGCTATCATCAAAAGTGCTTCATGGAGGAAAGAGGAGCGTTGCCTTGACATTGCTCATCTACATAGTGTTGTTGATGGTGCTTTCATTTCTCGTGGTCTCGCTTCTCAAATTGTAATGGACCTTTGATTGCAGTGCAAAGTCAATGTTTAATCTGTCTTGCTATTTTCTTTGAACTATCGATGTGAGGGCCTTATATATGAAGATGAGGGCTACGGTTATTACTATTCCTGAAATCACGATATCGCTCGTCTAGACTCACCTCACTTCAACAATAGAGA
>QMSF01000055.1 GCA_003649565.1 Thermoprotei archaeon
AATCCTCATTATCTATGGCTATATCCACCTAACGCGAAAACATTAGCCACAATAATAGCAGAAGCTATGTCCTCGCTAGATCCCGATAACTCAAATTACTATGCTGCACGTGCAGAAGCCTTTGCCCATAAGATAAATGATCTTGATGCATGGCTTAAAGCAGTTATGAAGGACATAGGAAATGCAAATGTTGTATTGGCTGGCGATCACTTTGAGCCTTTAGCTGAATGGATGGGTCTTAACATATCATATATCATAATCAAGGGACATGGAGGGCTTCCAGGCCCTCAGAGAATTAAAGATGCAATAATTGCAGCTAAAAGCTCAAGGCTCATCATAGCGTCGGCAACTCAAAGCGAAGGATATGAAGGCCTCTACGCCCAGCAAGTATCAGCAGAATCGAGAGTTCCAGTAGCCTACGTATATGGAATACCGATATCAATGAGCGATAGCTACATAGACTTCATAAAATACGATGTGATGATTATTGCATCGCATTTAAGACATAACTCACCGATAAGCTCATCAACATCTACATCAAGTGGAGACGTTTACATGGCACTAACCATTTTATTCGCATCAATAGCGGTCTTTGAAGGGATAATTATCTCGAGGTTGAAATCGAAATGACCCCTGTAGTATCCACAAGAAACCTCTCGGTGGCATACGGGGATAGGCTAGCACTCGAGTATGTAACCTTCGAGCTGATACGGCCCGCTTTCTTATCAATTGTAGGTCCCAACGCCTCCGGGAAAACCACGTTACTTAAAGCACTCCTTGGCATTGTTGAACCCCTTACAGGGTCAATTGAAGTTCTAGGCTATAAAGTGCCTAATGATAAGTACAAAGTAAGGAAACTAGTGGGTTATGTGCCGCAAAGAGAGAGAATAGATCCTACAAAGCCAGTTTTAGTTAAAGATGTAGTTCTCATGGGAAGAGTGGCCAAGAAGGGTTGGGGCAGAGGACTATCAAGAGAAGACTATGAGGCGGCTAAGAGAGCATTAAAAGCCGTTGAAATGGAAGCCTTCTGGGATGAACCTTACGTCCACTTATCAGGAGGCCAGCAACAACGTGTTTTAATTGCAAGAGCCCTAGCAGTCGAGCCAAAGCTTCTGCTTCTTGATGAGCCCCTATCAGGAGTAGATGCTGCAACTCAAGACGTGATATTAAGAGTGTTAAGAGAAGAAGCTAATAGAGGCGTTACGGTCATCATGGTCACTCACGATCTAAACCCACTCATGGAATTATCCGACTACGTGATGTTGCTCAACAGGACCGTGATAGCATTTGGCAAGACACATGAAGTCTTAAACGAGGAGTTATTGGCTAAGACGTTCATGAGAAGAATCTCGATAGTCAAAGCAGAGGAGAAGATAATAGTATCGGGAGTTGATTACCATGCTTGACATATTCTCTTATCCATTCGTATGGAAGGCCCTCGTAGCGATAATAATAGCCGCCGTAGTCTCAAGCGTTGTAGGGACCTTCACAGTACTAAGAGGTTTTTCAACGTTAAGTGCAGCTATAACTCATTCTTCGTTCGCTGGCGCATCAATAGCTGTAATTTATGGTGTAAATCCATTGCTAGGCGCCTTAGCATTAAGCTTTGGCTTTTCAGGCCTAACGGCTTATGCCAGCTCCACTAACGAGCGTAAAGCCGATGTCGTCATAGGAATGATCTTTGGCTTTTCAACAGCACTTGCAGTCCTCTTTCTCTCGATAGCTAGCACATACACAGCAGCTGCATGGTCTTTCATAATTGGTGACGTGTTAGGCGTCTCATGGATAGACCTCTATACATTGATAATAGTTGCCGTAGCTGCATTAGGCATAATAGCATTGCTATACAAGGAGTTTAAGTTCATAACATTTGATCCTGAAGCAGCTGAAGCAATGGGCTTGAGGGTATCAGCCTACCACTACATTATGGTCTTTTTAATAGCACTTTTCTCCGTTGTAGCGATAAAAGTCGTAGGCGTCATACTAGCAATCGTGCTGCTAATAGCACCAGCAGCTTCAGCCTATGAGTTCTCACACGACTTAGAGCATATGTTGGTCATATCGATGATCATAGCCTTAATAGCAGGAGTGTTAGGCTTCTTCCTATCGTTGATATTCAACATAGCTTCAAGCGCCTTTATAGGAATAGCAGTATCAATAGCCTACCTAATAGCCTTAGTAGTGTCACCAAAGAGAAGAAAGTGTAGAGAAATAGCTAAATGTAGGATTGTGAAGGAAGTTTAGCTCTACAATTCTTCAACTAGCTTTTTGAGTTGTTCTTTTACGTTGTTCATCTTTCTCGATAATTGCTCGACTTGCTCTGATAGCTCTTTCACCTTGCTCTCTGTTTCTTTAAGCTTCTTCTTTAACTCCTCATTTTCACTTTTTAGGCGTGAAACCTCTGTTGTGCCTAGGCCTAGTAGGCTCTCGATATCTAGCTTGACGCCTTCTCTAAGGAAGCGCTCATATGTTTGCCATACTAACTGGCCAGCCTTAGTCTTCTTAGCTAAGTGATTCCTAATGGTCGCCTCGCTTCTACCAAGCTCTTCAGCTATCTGAGGCACTGACATACGAGCTCTTTCTCTTGCTAGTGCAGCAGCAGCTACGGCAAGCGAATCAACCCAAGTAAGACGCTCTTCAGGATTCTTCATGAGCTCTATGACCTCTGGGTTAAGCAGAGTGCCAACTAGTAAAGCGGTTTCAAGCTTGTGAATTTCATCTCTGCCCATGGGTGTTAGGGGTATCTCTTCAGACAAGCCCTCTCCCCCTACTCCTCAACTAGTCTACCTCTGCTAACAGATAATGTCTTGTCGGGGTATATTACGATACCCTTATCGGTTATATCGAATGGATGACGCATCATTGAATGCGCCGTGCCTCTCATCTTGTACACAAGTATGCTTCTATAGAGCTTGCCATTAATCTCATCGAGATCAAGCCTGATTATCCCGTCAGCAGCATGTTCAACACCAGGCCCTCCAAAGCCACGTTCCGTAACGCTGACTTGAGAGACCAGTATTGACGTACAGCCTAGCCCTGAAAGCACACGTTTAAGCAACATTACGACACTTCGAGCTACTGATGGCTTTGTCATATAGAGCGTTGTGACCGAGTCTACAACGACTCTCTCAGCCCCTATGTCTTTTACAGCCCTTCTAAGAACATCAATTAGAGATTGAACATCATCAATCGCTCTAACAACATATTTTTCGTGTTTAGCTGCTTCACCTATACCAGCGGTAAAAGCATCGACTATAGCAAAAAGACCTTCAGCCTCATACTTCCTGACATCCCAACCAAACTGCGACATATTAATTCTAACTTGAACTGGATGTTCCTCCAATGCAACTAGAATGCCGGGACTCCTCTTAAGCAAGCCGTGATACAGAAATTGCTGACCGAAAATAGACTTGCCAGTGCCAGGACCACCAGAAAGTAACACAACATTCCTCTTCGGTATGCCGCCTTTAAGCAGATCGTCAAGCCCTGGAATTCCCGATTCTACCCTCTCGATAGGCATAACCATCACCATCTCATATATATTAACACCCAAATATTAGTTTTGACAACTTAACTTCAGGCTTCTGTAAACTTGTGATGACACCCCTCATTGTTCTATGTCCACCCCTCCAAAGTTTGGGAACAAATAACAGTAATACTGGGATGAGCTCAAGCCTGCCAGCCCACATAGAGATTATCAAGACTATCTTGGACTCAAAACTGAAAGTTAACGGAGAAGCATAGAATGGTCCAACTGTAGCCATAGCCGAGAAGGCCCCTGACATGCAGCCTACAAAATCTCCTTCAAAGAACATCATTACCGATGTAGCCACTAGAGCGAATATTATGTACATGAAGAAAAAGGACGCTACTCGAATTATCTCGCTCTCCTTTAATGCCTTTCCACCAAGCTTCAAGCTTCTAACAGCTTCAGGCGGTATGAGTATTTTTTCAATCTCATGCTTGGCTATCTTAACTAAGGTGGCTAACCTCCATACCTTTATTCCACCAGCAGTTGAATTCATACAACCTCCAATGATCATTAAAATGAGAAGAACGGCTTTACTTAAAGACGGGAATGTCGCCAAATCGCTTGTAGTAAACCCCGTTGTAGTTCCAACTGAAATCGTATGGAAAAAGCCTATGCGAAATGCCTCTTCAAGGCTCATGTGATATTTAAACATCAAATCCATGGAGGCGATAAGCGATGAAACCACGAGTATTAATATAAACGTCTTAAACTCTAGGTCTTTAACAAAGCTTTTCACATCGCCCGTGAACATTTTATAGTGTAGCGAGAATCTCACTGCACCTATAATCATGAAGACCATGAGGGCTACTTCAACAGCGAGGTTGTTGAAGGCACCTATGTTATTCGTCCTTGTAGAGAAGCCGCCCGTCGAAAGACACGTTAACGCATGACATATAGCGTCAAAGGGCTTTAACCCTAAAATCATCAACACTATGGCGCATGCAACAGTGTAGAAAGTGTATATCAACCATATGTTTTTGACAGTATCTCTAACAGTCGGTGCAAGCCTTTCTTCTCTAGCCTCGGCGACATAAAGCCTCCAAGCTATAATGCCTTCACGACCAAACAGCAGAAGTGTTGTGATGAGAACGACACCGGCACCGCCGATCCATTGACCTAAAGCCCTCCAAAACAGGATGGACTTAGGTATTTCCTCAAGCCTCGGTATTAGCGTCATGCCTGTAGTTGTTAAACTAGAAAAAGCCTCAAAATATGCATCCAATGGCCTCATGTTCAAAACCATGAAGTATGGGATGGAGCTTAATGCTGCAGCGATTAGCCATCCTATACTTGATATGGCCATGGCGTCTACAAGCGTGAGCTTTACCGGAAAGCCTAAGTCCTTACACACTACAAGACCTATGCTAAGCCCTATCATCATTGGTATTAAAAAACTTGGTATTGCATAGTATTCCGAGTATATGACCGCGACGATTATGGGTGCAATAAGTACAAGCCCTATAGCTATTAATATCACTGATAAACCGCTAGCCAGGTTCCTCAGATTAAGCGATATTGGCTTCGCCCCCCGGCTTTAATGTTTATATGTACCCGCCAAAACAACTTTCCTCTTAGTATTTGGAGGTTAATCTTCTTTGCGGGTCATAGTTGCAGGTGGAGGAAGAGTTGGAAGTTTACTCTCCAGAAAGTTGATAGAAGCGGGTCATGAGGTCATCATAATAGATATCGACGAGGCTAGATGTAGAGAACTATCCGAAGAGCTAGATGCCACGGTAATAAAAGGCGATGTGACCAACGTTGATATTCTCGAAAGTGCAGGTCTTGATGGAGCCGATGCACTAGCAGCAGTTACAGGTCAAGACGAGGTTAACATACTAACAGGACTTATAGCAAAGGAGTATGGAGTTCCAAATATAGTTGTTAGAGTTAGCGATAAGAGACTGGCGAAAATGGCTGAAAGACTTGGAATAACAAAAGCTGTAGCACCAGAAGAGATAACAGCTGAGCATATTTCATCCTTGATAATGAGAGAGCCCTTACTATCAGAATTCGTGAAAGTAACAACTTCAAGCGGCTCCTTCTCATTATTAGAATTCACGGTAACATCTAATTCACTCGTTGTTGATAGAAAGATAAGTGAACTACCAACTGGCGGTGATTGGCTAGTAGTGGCTTTAATAGAGGATGGCAACTTAAAGCCTCCTGATAGCAACCTAGAGCTCAAGGAGGGGGATAGGGTCTTAGTCCTCGCACGAGCAGAGGTAGTAGATGATGTTAAGAGGATTTTCACAGGGTGAAATCGGAGGCCAATTCTTCGCACTGCCAGAACAAGTGCTAAACGTACTAATCGTATTAGCGATATTCGCCCTAGCCTATGTGATATATCGACTAGTCATAACCAGGATAATAGAGGGCATAGTAAAGAGGTCTGGGATAGAAACTGGCGTGGCAACCTTCTGGAAGTACATAGTCCTAGCCATTACAATGCTCATAGCTGGAGTAGTATCAATGCCTTTAGTCGGCGGATATACAAGTGCAACATACTTCGCATTAGGCCTAGTACTGGGAGCAATAGTGCTAATGCTCGTCTTAGGCTCAAAGGACGTCTTAGTCAATGCCCTCTCTGGATACGCATTAATGGTCTATAAGCCCTTCAAGAGAGGAGACATGGTGGTAATAGATGGAAAGCCAGGCTACGTCAGAGATGTAACAGCAGTCTACACCGAAATAGTGAGAGAAGACGGAATCTATTACATACCGAACTCAGAGCTAATGAAGAGGCCCTTCATAATGAGGCCTGTTGATGCAATGTCGAGGCTGGCAATAGCAGTCAAAGTCAAAAGCGATGCAGACATCGACCTAGCTGAACAACTAATTAAGGATGCGGTAAAGCAATGTAAGGAGCTAGTCATACCGCCCGAGCCAGAAGTATACTTGACAGACATAAACAGCCAATACTCAACACTACAAGTAGTCGTTAGAGTAGCTAATCCTCGAAGACTTCCTCAAGCAAGATCCAGACTATTAAAAATGATAAGACAAGCTTTCATAAATGCTGGAATACAGCTCTTCTAAAACAATG
>QMSF01000056.1 GCA_003649565.1 Thermoprotei archaeon
CTATGTGCTCCTTGCAGTATCTTCTCAATCTTTTACAAATATCGTCTGATGTGCTTCTCTACTTAACATGCCTTACTTCGCATAAAGGCAAAACGTTGTAGACTACCCTATATTGCAAAGTTTCATTCATTTTTAGAGGAACTTTAATAACATAGCTTTCATTCATAAGCTGTGATTGCAGAACTATGAACGAAAGATCCAAGTCAAAAAGCTTAGGGATATGTAGGCACTGCCATGTAAGACAAGCAAATATCAGACTTGAGTATGCGAGACTCAATTTATGTGAAGAATGCTTCTCAAAGTTTATTGAACGTAAAGTGGGCAAAGTCATTAAAAAGTATGGCATGATTAAAAAAGACGATAAAGTTCTACTTGCTCTTTCAGGCGGCAAAGATAGCTCAACACTTCTTCACATAATTAGAAGGATAATGCCTGAAACCAAGATAACATGCCTACACATAGATTTAGGTATCACCGGATTTTCAGAGGAATGTAGACGTAAAGCCGAGGAATTAGCACATCAAGAAAATGTCGAGCTTGAAGTCGTGAACCTAAAGGGCTTTTTAGGTCACACGCTAAGTGAGCTTGCCACTAAATACAAGAAGATATGCTCGACGTGTGGCCTCATAAGGCGCTACCTCTTAAATTACTATGGAAATCTCTATGGTGCAACAAAAATAGCTACAGGCCATAACTTAGATGACGTAGTTGCCGTATTATGGGACTTCTATGTTAGAGGTGATCTGCTAGAAGCCTCAAGATTGCAACCTGTAACACAACTTATTCATCCAAAAGCGCTGCTGAGGATAAAGCCGCTAATAGAGTTAACGGATTTTGAGCTTAAGGTTTATGCAGACCTTAAGGGCTTGCCATATACGCCTATTCAATGCCCCTTTGGTCGTGAATCCAAGCTAAATAGTAGGAAGAAACTTATCAACGTCATAGAGTCGATGTACCCAGCCTTTAAGCATACACTGCTAAAGTCTCATATTAAGAGAGTAACGCCATTACTCTCAAGCTTAATAGCAACTGAGAGAAGCAATTGGGGTACATGTGCGAAGTGCGGCATGCCCTCACGAAAGAATATCTGTGGAATGTGCAGGCTCAAGGAGAATCTGAAAAATGCAGAGTGAAACCAGCTTTCACAAAGTTTTATGAATAGCATGGACATTACATGACTTTAAAGTGTCACTCCGTGAGGTAAGACCTTTACACTAAGGGTTATTAAGGCGTTACCCCACATTTAATACTACACTTCTACTGCATAGTGGTGTTAAGCTTGTCCATAGACGAGATAATACATAAGGTCTTAGCGGCGCGAATCTTCAAAGATAGGGAGAAGCTTAGACCTGATTATGTACCTGAAAATCTTCCTCATAGAGAGGGGGAGATAAGCAAGCTGGCTGAGATACTAGCACCAGCGGTCAAAGGCGCAAGGCCATCCAACGTCTTCATATACGGCCTCCCTGGAACAGGAAAAACAGCAGTAACGAAATACGTTTTAAGAAAAATCGAGGCTTACTCAAAGAATTATGCTCAAGATGTTAAATTAAAGGTTGCATACATAAATTGTCGAAATGAAAATACCAATTATAGAGTCCTCTTCAGCCTATGTAATTATCTAAATGAGAGAGTTCCATTTACAGGTCTATCAACAGCTGAGCTCTTTAGAAGGTTTATTAGAACTCTCGATAGAGAAAAAGTCCTTCTCTTCGTAGTTCTAGATGAAGTAGACTTCCTAGTTAAGGTAAGTGGAGACGACGTGCTATACAAGTTAACTAGAATAAACCCCGATTTGCACAACGCTAGAGTATCAATAGTCGGCATAACAAACGATTTGAACTTTGTCGAATATCTAGACCCAAGAGTCAAGAGCACTCTAGGCGAAGAAGAGCTCGTATTTAGACCCTACACTACTGAAGAGCTGGCAGACATACTGACCGAGAGAGCAAAACTGGCTTTTCACGAAGGTATTCTAGATGAAGCCGTAATACCCCTATGCGCGACATTAGCTGCGCGAGAGCATGGAGACGCGAGAAGAGCATTAGATCTACTTAGAGTAGCAGGTGAAATAGCTGAAAGAGAAGGTTCACCTAAAGTCCTTGAAGAGCACGTCAGAAAGGCCTACAAGGAAATAGAGAAGGATAGAGTAGTTGAAGTAGTGAAGTCAATGCCCCTTCATACAAAGCTAGTTGTAGCAGCTGTATACCTCATAAGAAAGAGAAAGAATGAGACAACAACAGGAGAAATATACGAGACGTATAAGGGTCTATGTAAAAAACTCATGATAGATGAACTAACACAGCGAAGAATAAGCGATATAATAAATGAACTTGATATGCTCGGAATAGTCAATGCTAGAGTTATGAGCAAGGGCAGATATGGTAGGACAAAAGTGGTCAAGCTGGCAATAAGCGAGAAAGCGTTAATAGAAGGCTTAAAGAATGACCCCAGACTCGCATCCATATTGCTCATCAATAAACTCTAAGACGCAGTGATGCCATGAGGCTACTAGGAGTAGAAGATGGGTCATTTAGCCCTCAGAAGTTTCGGAAAAAAGGTAAAACAATTCTATGCTCTGTTTTAATGGAGGACTTCCGCATAGAAGATATAGCACTTAGGCTAATAGATGTCGATGGCTTAGATGCAACTGAGAAGCTGTTAGATATGGCTAAAAACTTTGAGAAGCTTGATGCCATAATATTAGGCGGCATCACATTTGCTGGCTTTAACCTGATAGACCCCATAGTGGTGCATGCAGAGCTCAAAGTGCCAATTATAATTGTAACTGATGAAAAGCCAGGTAACCAAGCAGTCCTCAACGCGTTAAAGAAACACTTCGAAGATTGGAAACAGCGTTATGAGATATTCGAAAAACTTGCGAAAATAAGCCCTATATATGAGGCAAAGTTGAATCCCAAGGAGAATCCAACGTACATTGAAATTGTTGGCTTAGACCTCCATAAAGCATTAGAAATACTGAGAAAAGTAACCATCAGAGGTAGAATTCCTGAACCTGTTAGAGTAGCAAGTAGAATAGCTAAGGCTATCTCTAAAGCTATTCTCAAGTGATTAAAAGCCTAAAAGCAGGAGGATCACAGTTAAAGCTTGCTAGGTGTTATGCAATGCCAACAGCTCAACTTAGAAAAGTCCTAAGCACTAAAAGCGGAAGCTTTCTTCTGGCTCTTCCAAAGAATTGGGCTTTAAAAATGAATATTAAAGGTGGAGATCAAGTAGTAGTCGAAGAACTTGACGACGGCTCTCTCATAATAAAACCTCAAGTTGAAGCAGAAAATGAAGGCGAAAAACTCACTGAGACAGTTATAGAATATAGTGATACTCTTGAGAGAGATGTACTTGGCAGATACTTAATGGGTTACGACATTATTAGAGTGGCATCACCAACGAAGCTAACATTAGAGCATAGAGAGAGAATTAAGAAGGCCATAAGCTCATTAATAGGTGTTGAAGTAATAGAGGAAAAACCCAATGAAGTTGTTCTTCAATGCCTCTTATCTCCACTAGCAGTCCCAATGAAAACGCTGTTTAAGAGAGCTGATGTAATAGCTCAGCAAATGCATGGAGACTCCATAAAAGCATTAATCGATCGCGATGTCGAGCTAGCTCAAAGCGTAATTAGGAGAGATGAAGACCTCAACAGAATATACTTCTTAATCGTAAGACAACTACGAACAATAATAAGAAACCCACGCTTAGCCGATAGAGCTGGCATAAAGCTATATGAATGCTTAGATTATAGGCTCGCCGCTAAGTCCATTGAGAGCATAGGAGATGAAGCAGTTTCAATAGCAACAAGCATAATAAAACTGTTGCCCTATGAGTCTAAGCTCGAAATAGAACCTGAAATAGTTGATCTCAGCAATCTTGTAGATAAAATGCATAGCGAGGCCTTCAAGGCCTTTATGAAGTCTGATTATAATCTCGCTATTGAAATCATAAGGTTAAGTAATAGAGTTCATAGCATGGCTGACGCCCTAAACGTAAAGACACTAAAGCTACCAGCTAAAGTAGCGTTTCACATGAACTCCATAGTGACAAGCCTAAAGATCATTGGAGATATAAGCGTCGATATAGCGGACTTAGTCGTTAGACCTTAAGACTTAAGAGTCCTTAATATTAGGCTTCTACCTCTCTCAACTATATCTCTAAGCTCAGAAGAATCCCTAGCTTCAGCGTAAAGCCTTATCTTAGGCTCTGTACCCGAAGCTCTAATTAAGATCCAAGCACCACTTTTACGATTTACTCGCACTCCATCATACGTCCATACATCACTTACATCACCTATAACTCTTTCAAGCTCTTCCCCAATAATCCTCATAACTTTCTCTTTATTCTCTTCTGGGCATGGAAAGTTCTCTCTAACTTGAGGGTAGTTCGGTATGTCTTTTAGGAGGTCATCTATCGTCAACTTACTCTTAAGCAAGTCATAAACTATTGTGGTAGCTGTTAAAATGCCGTCAGCCCATGGGCCCCAACGAGGATTTATTATTTTCCAAGGCTCAGCAGCTATAGCGACATTACCATGCTTATAAAGCTCGACGTGAGTTTTTCCAAGCTTGGTTCTCACGACCTCTCCGCCAAGCTTCTCAACAACCTCGTCTATGCATCTTGATGTATCTATGGTTGTAATGACGGTTTTCCCTTCGCCTCTCTCAATAGCCCTTTTAGCCATATAGGCTATTATCCTGTCATTAAACACAAAACTCCCTTTGCCGTCAAGTACAGCTACTCTATCGGCATCCCCATCATGGGCTAAACCCAAGTGAGCACCTATGTTCTTTACATATAAACCCAAGTCAGTGAGCACATCAGGTCGAGGCTCAGGCTCTCTACCGGGAAAGAAGCCATCGATATTAGCATTTACTGCTATGACTTTAGCACCCAACAACGATAGAATCTTGGGTGTAACGAGTGAAGCAGGACCATTACAGCAATCAACAATAACCCTGATATTCGATTTAATCACATCATTATCTTCCACGAGAAAATCTATGACATCATCAACGTACTCATCTAATGCTCCGCTATAATCAATACATAGACCGACATTGCTCCAAGAACCCATCAAGTACTTGTCCTCTAAAATTCTCTCCTCCACCATTCCCTCTTCATCTGGCATCAATTCCCATCCACCTTCACGATATATCTTAAAGCCATTATACTCAGGAGGATTATGACTAGCCGTAATCATAACACCAAACTTTGATCCTGTCTTCTTAATGGAATAAGCCATGACTGGAAGAGGTGTCAAACCTATTCTCTTCACATTACAACCACAACACAATAAGCCAGATAGTAAGGCAAGTTCTAAAACTGAAGACGACGTCCTACCATCAATGCCGACCACACAGTCATGACCGAAAATCGAGGGCAATATACATCCTAATTTAAAGCTCATTAAAGGCGAGACTTCAGAAGGATAAACGCCTCTTATACCACTAGTACTAAAAAGCCTCTTCAATAACAAGCACCTCCTTACGCTTAGAATATAAGCACCCCTCATAGAAATTAACTTCACGAGCCGGGGTGGCTGAGTGGTCAAAGCGCCGGCCTCGAGATCTCATCGATAGAGGCCAGAAAGCCGGTGCCCCACGGGGGCGCGCGGGTTCAAATCCCGCCCCCGGCGCCAACACAAATACACATTATCCCGACTACTCTTTTAAGAGAGGAGCGTTTAAGAAAATAGTGAAGCGAAATGAGCGAAACATCAGATCAAGAATTCGAATTATTTGCTGCTTATAAAATCTCCATAGAATACCCGTCAGGTTGGGAAATACAAATCAAAGCATTAAAACGAGATCAAGGCGTCGTCTCATTTAAAAGTAAAAATGAGGAATGTGTATGCACCTTAACATGGGGTCCTCTAAAAGGCGTCCAAAAGAAATTTAGTGATCCTGAAGAGCAAGCTCAAAGCGTAATAGATGGCTTTAGAGAGAAAAGCGGCATTAAGGACTTCGCGCTGTTAGAAAAAAGAAGGCTTACAATCAATGGACATGAAGCTGCTATGCTTCGTGTCAAGGCTAAATTGAAACTAGGCAGCCTTTTATCAAGAACATGGCTTTCAAGCAACATCCAAGCCCTTTACCTTTATTGTGACGAGACCGAGAGGTACCTCATAGTTTATGCCTTAAGCCCCCCTCAGGAAGACGATTACTTAAACATCTTTAGTCACATGATTCAATCATTAAAGTGCCATTAACTAAAGCTCTTCCCCCTGTTTTTGCATTTCAAAGCTTATTATACACACCTTGCTCTTGCCACCTATCCTACCATAATGCCTTCTAAGGGCCTTTACGAGTTGACTTAAATTCTCAAATCCATCTCTCTTGGCATCTTCATCCGTTAACTCTTCAAGAGTTTTCTTTTCCACCTTTGTGATTTTAGCTGTCCCTAAGACCTCTCCACCTGCAACTATTTTGACCTCATCTCC
>QMSF01000057.1 GCA_003649565.1 Thermoprotei archaeon
AGGCCGAAAGGCCGAGGTGTTAAGCCCGCCGCTCCCAATCGCCCGAGGCCACCCTTTGAGCCCACGGGTGGGCAAAAGTGCATAGACCTATGCGCGGCGGACTATTTTTCTATTGAAGAAATTTTTAAGACCCCTTCCTGTAATGTCTGATTTCGGGCTCGTAGCTCAGCATGGTCAGAGCGCTCGGCTGATAGCGCATGTCAGAGACCGAGAGGTCGGGGGTTCAAGTCCCCCCGAGCCCACCACACTTAATGAGTTTATGGGCCGGTAGATCAGTCTGGTAGATCGCCCGCTTCGCGAGCGGGAGGTCGCGGGTTCAAGTCCCGCCCGGTCCACCATGTATCGTAAGGGCCTTAGGTTAAGGATTTTTAAGTTGGCTTACTCATAGCTTTTAATCTCAGCGCTGCAAGTGAATGGTGTATAGCTATGGGTGAATTGGGCAAGTTCGATCCGAAGAGCTATGAGCCAAAGTGGATTAAGTACTGGGAGGAGAAGGGAATATATTCTTTCGATAAGTGCTCAATAGGAGTTAAGCCGGTTTACGTCATTGATACTCCACCACCATATCCTAGCGGAGAGTTTCATGTAGGTAACTCGCTGAATTGGTGTTACATGGATTTTGTAGCGAGATATAAGAGGATGCAAGGCTTTAATGTGCTCTTTCCGCAGGGATGGGATTGTCATGGTCTTCCAACAGAGGTAAGAGCTGAGCGCACATTGGGGATTAAGAGGAAGGAGATGGATCCCAAGAGGTTTAAGGAAATATGCATGAAATTAACTGAGGACTGGATAAAACCCATGAAGGAAGCGATCAAGCGTTTAGGCTTCTCCGTTGATTGGAATCTCGAATATAAAACCATGGATCCAAGCTACTGGAGGAAAACTCAATTATCCTTTGTATTGCTTTACGAGAAGGGATTGATATACAAAGGCGAGCATCCCGTAAATTGGTGTCCGCGCTGCGAAACAGCCATAGCTGAAGCAGAGATAGAGTATGTAGAGAGGACTACGACTCTAAATTACATAATATTTGAAGTTGAAGGCAGGAGACCAATAGTCATAGCTACTACTCGACCGGAACTATTATCTTCATGTGTCGCGGTTTTCGTTCATCCATTAGATGACAGGTATAAAGATTACATAGGCCTAAAAGCTAAAGTCCCAATTTTCAATAGGCTTGTGCCGATAATGGCTGATGAAGGCGTCGACATGGAGTTTGGCTCAGGCGCAGTCATGGTCTGTACGTATGGCGATAAAACTGATGTGAAATGGCAGAAGCGCTACGGACTTCCAGTAATAACGTCGATAACCGAGGATGGCAAAATGAATGAAAACGCTGGTCCATATAAAGGGTTAACAATTGAAGAAGCGCGAAAAAGAATAATAAAAGACCTCAAGGACAAAGGACTCATAGTTAAGCAAGAATCAATTACACAGCATGTGGGGACATGCTGGCGCTGCCATACGCCAATCGAAATTCTGCCGAGGACTCAATGGTTCATGAAGACCACATCCCTAAAAGAGCTTGTCGAAGAAAAGGCAAACGCAATAACTTGGATACCTCAATATGCAAAGCAAAGGCTTTTAGACTGGGTCAAATCGATGGATTGGGATTGGGTGATATCTAGGCAAAGAGTCTTTGCCACGCCAATACCAGTTTGGTACTGCAAGAAGTGTGGTAATATAATAGTTGCAAAGCCTGAATGGCTTCCCGTAGATCCTAGAGAGCAACAACCACCAATCAGCAATTGCCCTAAGTGTGGATCACAAGACTTCATAGGTGAAAGCGACGTCATGGATACATGGATGGACTCATCAATAACTTGCGCTGTGATAGCTGGATGGCCCGATGACATGGAGCTATTTAATAAGCTTTATCCAAACGATCTTCAGCCTAATGGATATGACATAATAAGAACATGGGATTACTACCTACTGGTAAGACATCTAGCTTTATTTGGCGAGATACCATACAAGGTGGCCTTAATCAATGGCATGGTCAGAGGAACCGATGGAAGAATGATGCATAAGTCTTATGGCAACTACATAGAGGTCAAAGAAGTAATTGAGAAGTACTGTGCAGATGCATTAAGGCAATGGGCGGCAAGTGGGTCAACAGGTTACGACATAAGGTTTAGATGGGAAGACGTCGATTATGCCTGGCGTTTCTTAATTAAGTTTTGGAATGCCTCGAAATTCGTAATATCAAACTTATCAGACTACGATTTCTCAAAGCCAGAAAACTTGAGGCTCTTAGATCTATGGCTCTTAACTAAATTAAGGAAAGTTATAGAGGAAGTAACAAATGCCATGGAAGCGATGCGCTTCAATGAAGCTCTAGATGCCATTCGAAACTTCACATGGCATGTATTCTGTGACCACTATATTGAGGCTGTCAAATACAGGCTTTATGGGCAAAGCACGATTGAAAGCAAAAGAGCTGCTCAATACACCCTATCAAAGACATTATTCATAATATTAAGGCTCTTAGCACCCTTCTGTCCCTTCATAGCAGAGGAGATCTATCAAGCCTTCCTAAAAGAGAGAATAGGTGCTGAGAGCATACACGTAACAACATGGCCTAAAGCCTCTGAATGCGAGTTCGACCAAGAACAAGAAGCAAAGGGATCTATTGTAATAGCGCTAATCGCAGCCATTAGGAGAAACAAAATCAAGAACCGGCTATCGCCAGGATACCCATTAAAGCAGTTGTGGATAAATGCTGGCCCCTACATACAAGCAATACAGCTAGGCATTGAAGACATAAGGGGGACATGTAGGGCAGACGAAGTACTGATAACAGATCAATTAAGCGAAGGAATACAGGTTGATGAGTACCCCGAAATACGCTTTAAATTTGAAGCAAAAAGAGGGTGATTACAATAAGCCTTGACAAGATAAGACTTGAAAGACTAATCAAAGAAATCAAGACAAAGAAAGGTCGAGGTACAGAGCTTATATCACTTTACATACCCGCTGGCAGGCCATTAGGAGACGTAACGTCGTCACTTAGAGAAGAGCTATCAACAGCATCAAACATAAAAGACAGAACCACAAGGCATCATGTTCTTGATGCTCTAACCGTCACTCTTCAAAGATTAAAAATGTTCACATCAACACCTAAAAACGGACTAGTCATCTTTGCAGGTTATGTGCCTCGAGGGGCTCCCGGCAGCGAGAAAATGGAGGTCTACGTAATAGAGCCTCCAGAGCCGATAAACACCTACCTCTATCGATGCGACTCACGCTTTCACACAGAAATCTTAGAAGAAATGCTTGAGGAAAAGGGAAGCTATGGCATCATAGTAATGGATCGAAGCAGTGCAACCTTTGCATTACTAACAGGGAGAAGGCTAAAGATCCTAGATGAAATAACGTCGGGCGTCCCTGGCAAGCATAGTGCTGGAGGACAATCAGCTAGAAGATTTGAGAGGGTCATTGAAATCATGGCCCACGAATTCTACAAGAGAGTAGGTGAATATGCCCAAAAGCTTTTCTCAGATGTTAAAGACTTGAAGGGGATAATAATAGGTGGCCCTGGACCAACAAAGAACGACTTCTATGATGGCAATTATTTACCTCAAGACTTAAAGAAAATGGTCATTGGAGTAGTGGACATAGGATATACTGGTGAAGAAGGAGTCTATGAACTAATAGAAAGAGCACAAAGCCTCCTTGAAGGTATAAGATACGTACATGAAAGACAAGTAATACAAAGATTCCTTGAGTACCTGGCGAGAAAAAGCAATTTAGTAGCATATGGTTATAAGGAAGTCTATGAACTCTTAAAGCAAGGCGTTGTTGATACATTGATTCTCTCTGAAGAAACACCTTTAAGCTACGTTAAGGCTTCATGCAGTAACTGCGGATGGGTTAAAGAGGACCTCGTAAAAGAGGAGGAAATCGAGAGTTTCAAGAAGGAATACTCAAAATGCCCAATATGCGGGCAACAAACCAATCTAGAGCAAGGAGATGTCATAGAACATTTAGTAGATGTCTCTAAAACCTTTGGCACAAAAGTTGAAATAATATCAACAGCAACAGAAGAAGGTAAAGGCTTCTTACTTTCATTCGGTGGTATAGCTGCTCTCTTAAGGTATTCTCCTCAATAACCCTTGAATCTGAAGCTAAGTTTAATATAAGACAAAACGCACTTTATCTATGTCTATGAAGAATAAGAAGAGCTATGTGCTAAAGCTGGGCGGCCACGTCTTAATTGATGATCAGAGATGCATAAGAAGCGACATACTATCAAAGTATATTGACGTCATAACACACCTATGGAATCATGGCATCACAATACATTTAGTAGTCGGAGGCGGCTCTCTAGCCAGGCTCTATATAGATACCCTCAAAGCCCTCAAAGCCCCTAAAACATATCAAGACGTTATTGGCATTGAAGTTTCAAGGCTTAATGCTAAGATCCTCCTCCATGCCTTAAGAGATAAAGGCGTAAATGCAATTTTCATAGATGACCTACAAGCAATCAAAAAACCCAAGAACGAGCTCTACGTACTGGGAGGCTTAAGCCCAGCACAATCAACAACAGCAGTAGCAGCACTACTAGCTGAAGCAATAAAAGCAGAGAAGCTAATAATAGCAACCGATGTCGATGGAGTCTACACCGATGATCCAAAGAAAAACCCAAATGCCACGCTACTAAAGAAGGTCTCCATAAGAGAAATAATCGACATACTACGTCAAGAACATGAGCCTGGAAGCTATAAGCTCCTAGATGCCATAGCTCTTCAAGTAATCATTAGATCACAAATAATAACACACGTTATCAATGGATTTGACCCATTAAATGTAAAACGTGCCATTGAAGGCGAGGAAATAGGCACTCTAATTACACCCTAATGTTTGAGGCTCAATAAACAATATTAGGCGACAGTCGAAAACAATGCGGGGCATCAAAGCGCGTGATCTTGAAAGCACTCTTCATCTCTATGAAGAACATAATGGAGCTTCGATGATTATCGAGCTGAAAATAAAAGCAGCAAACTAAAAAAGCCCCAGAAGTCTTTTCTTGTAAGAAAGGAGCTTATTAACAACATTTAACGTAAAAACAGAATTCTAAGAAGTTTTTTGCAAGAAAAAAGCGTTTTTTCTAGGAAAAAAACTTAGAAAAACTCCAAAAAACACGAAAAAATTGAAAACAAAAACGTGGAGGCTTTCTGATCTTCACATAAACATCATAGGGCAACATTTATAAAAAATAAGTTCTCACCATAAAGATGGTGAAGGAATATGCCCAAGTGTCCAAAGTGTGGAGCTGAAGTTGCTACTCCAACCAAGACATGGACTCTAGCACCAAAAGGCAGGAAGCCAGTAACCATTGGTCTATTTAAGTGCCCCAATGGCCACTTCTTCAGGGCTGGCGTCAAATAAGGACATTTAACGAACTTAACAACCTCTTATTTTTTGTTTGCTTAGAGTGAAACTAAATTAATATAGCATAGGCTCTCCTCGAATTCGGGGTTTAATTTGAGCGCATCATCTACATCACTTGAAAACGAAATCACTAAGTGCATTACAAGTCGCTGTGGTGTTTGTCTCTCAGCTTGTCCAGTATATTCAACTACGAGTTTAACCCTTTATTCCATGAGAGGAAGGCTAACGGCAATATACGGCGCCAAAAAGGGAATTATAAAGCAAACGCCTTTCCTCCATAACTCCCTCTTCTCATGTACCTTATGTGGTTTATGTGAGGTGGAATGCCCACCAGGTGTTAAATCCATTGAGGTTATGGAAGCGCTTAGAAGCGATGTCACCTCAATTCTAGGTTTTAATCCACCTCATGAAAGGCTTTTGTCTAACCTAAGAGTTAAAGGCCACCCTTACTCTGACCCAATACCTCTAAAATATCACATCACAAAACAGGAATCCGAGATTGCATATTTTCCTGGATGTACAGCTATCTTCAGGCTTCCTCACATAATACAAAAGACACTAACAATATTAAGAATGATTTCAAATGGCGAAGTAGCCCTACTCCATGGTTGTTGCGGAGGAATAGCCAAGAGGATCGGCGCATTAGAAATCTTCAATGATGTTAAACATAGAATTGAAGAACTCCTTAACAACTCTGAAATTAAAGAGTTAATTGTTACATGTGCAGGTTGCTACTCAACTCTCACTAAATATTATAGCCTAGGGAAGATCAAGGTTAAGCACATAAGCGTATTCCTATGCGATTTCTCAAACTTACCATTTAAACAATCGATGAAAGGTAAAGTCGCTTATCACGATCCCTGTCACTTAGGTAGACACTCCAATATATACGAAGAACCTAGACATGTAATAACTAATCTTGCAAAAATGGAACTTGTGGAATTCAAGGACAATAGAGAAA
>QMSF01000058.1 GCA_003649565.1 Thermoprotei archaeon
GACTACTACATGAAAAACCGCTAAAGATACTATGTCCATACTGCTCACGTTACATAGATATAAACGAGTTCTACAGCTTACATTATGGTGTCGAGAAATGGCTGAAAGACCACAATGGTTCACGTATGTAGATATAGCCAGAATGATCTTCGAGGGCTTCTTCACGTTAGTTGTGGTTTCAACCTTAATGTATAGGCTCTACTTATGGTTGAAGGAGAAGGGGATCATTAAGGATTGAGGCTTACACCAGTAAAACAGTTTAAATACTCTTTCTATACATTTTAATACTGGTGATCGGGTTGGGACGAATAGTCTTCCTAAACGCTTTTAGCCTATCAATGATAGACCACGACAACTACACCTTAATCGTCGAGAAGAAAGACCCTGCCCTTCTAAGGAACATAGTGAAGAAGTGGATTCAAATGGGCTATGATGTCTGCTGCTACATTAGACATGAAAGCACTCTAAACGTGATCAACGAGTTCTTCGGTTTTTCGTTAGCACCTTCAAGTGACATCTACAAGCATGAAGACAAAGACATAATGATAGTAGCATCACTAAAACAACCAGCACGAGGCAGAGAAGTTCAAGTGCAAAGCATAGATGACTTGGACTTCTACCTCATAAGGGTGATAAAATGATTGAGGCTATAATGTTTGTTGGCGGGTTTGTTTGTGGTGCAGCTTTTTCATCTTTGTTCTTTAGGTACAAGGTGCTAAAGATGCTAGATGTAATTGAGAGCTTTGTTGACGCAGAGAAGATATTGAATTCGATCAAGAGCAGCCTTCAGTCGATTAACAACTCGATAAACAGTGTTTTGAATAAGCTCAGCGAGATATCAGGTAGAACTTCAGACCTTAAAGTAGAAGTCGAAAGGGTCGAAGACAAAATCAACGATCTCATAAACACGATAGAGTCAAACTACAAAATCAAGATCATAGCTGAAAAGAGGTGACTTAAAGTGAAGAGGCTAGACGTGTTGAACAGCATTTTGCAGCACATCGATAAAGCAATTGAGGAGCTGAAGAATGTAAGGCCACTAATGGAGAAGCACTTTACATGGATGCACGGCTATACTAGGGCTTCTCAATTGGTCTCAGACCTACTAACGAAGCTTTATGAGGTTAAAGGCAACTTCTTAGAAATGAAGAACATATACGATATGCTTGAGAGGGAGGTTGAAGAATGAAGAGTGAAGACAAGATTAGAAAAGTCGTGGAGTACTTGGAGAAACAATATCTCTATTGTAGGGTTTGTAAGGTTGTGAAGCCAAGGATGTTCTATGATGGCGATTTAGAGTGCGATCAATGTAAAACGCTTCTCGATGGTACGTGGTTTGAGTATGGCGTATACATAGCATTAAAATGGGTTTTAGGTGATATAAGCGACGAAGAGTTCTCTGAGAAAATAGACTTGGAGTGATCGAAAATGAAGTGCGTATATGGAATAAGAAAGAGATGTCCAGTCTACCAATCGATTGAAGAGGCATTCCAGCTTGGTAAAGTTAGAGTCTCAAATATTGTTAAAGAAAAGAGTCAGGGGCTTCCTTCAGAGTTAACGAGCGTTCTAAAGACTATTGAGAATGCTATTGATATGCTTGCTACAAATCCGTTGCAGTTATTCGATATTCTATCAAAGTTCTGTTCTGCATGTCCATATAGGATAATACACATCGAGAAGACGGTGCATAAAATGTTTAACTGATGATTAGGGGTTGATTGTAATGAGTAAGGTAGTGGTTTATGAAGGCTACCTATATGTACAACCATACTGTGGCGATCACTACTTCGTTTCGCCAAAGCGAAAAGAACCAGACAAAGATGGCTTTTATACTATGGATGATGAAGATAAGAGCGTTGATTTAGGCGACTTCATTAGTAAAAAGGTTAGAATAACTATTGAGGTGATAGAATGAGTGTGGAAGTTGAATGCTGGTATTGTAAACATGTAAACAAGGTGCAGCTTCCACAAAGAAAATTAGGCGTTAAATGCGAGAAGTGCGGTAACATAATTCCTTACCCTCCACTACCTCTTTAGGGTGAGATCATGGAAGTGGTCTTGCAGTTCATTAATAACCGCCATAAGATGGTGTTTTGGAATACGATTGACAATAAGGACGTTAGGGAAGCATTCGATCTAATCAAAGTTGAGAGGGATAACAATCATGGTGTAACGTTTTATCATCTCGATATACCGCCTAAAACACAGCTATTCAAGGTTACATTAAACTCAAAGCGTAGATTAACGAGAATAGATAGATACGAAATAGACCATAATGGGTTTCCAAAATTTATTGAGAGGGTGAAATAATGGTTGTCGTGGAGCTTGTAAATAAGTCTTCTAAGGAGCTTGAAGTCACCTTCTATGTTACTTATAGGGTTAAGGAAGATGTTTTACGTGATGGCAAAGCCTCGATAGATACATCATTGCTACGGTTTGAAGCAATTCCAACTGTTATAGAGATAATAGTGATGGATAGGAAGGGCGGTGAACAATAAAAATGAGCGCTAAACCTAAAAGAGGTGAATAGATAGATGGAAACCAGATACATAGTTTGGTTTAACACCTATACTTTAGTGATAGATGTAGAATATGAAAGTGAGGATAACTTCTCTGTTTGCATATCGACTATCGACTATCTAATGTCATTGCGCTACTATAGGCGGGGAGCAGAGGAAGTCGGTAAGATAGATGTGCTGTTCTATACTGAGCTAACCGTAATGGAAGACGAGTTCTACGACTACCTGCTAGATGTAGCTGAAGAGGTACTGAAAAAAGGCATCATACTAGGAGAAAGGCAGGTGAACGATCATTGAGCGAACGCAAAGTATCATGCTTCTTCTGTAAACACTACTATGATTGCAATGTTCGTAAAGCAGTAAGAGCCGTTGAAGACGCATTAGATGAAGCGTCTAACTACCTCAATGAGTACTTTCTTGAAGATGTTCTCGACAAGCTAAATAGGGTCTACGATGCTGTGGCTGAGAAATGTAGGGATTTCGAATATGAAAGCCCAACAAAGAAATGGAGCGACATCTTCAATGACATCAAGGAGACGGTTGAAAACGCAATGCACGTATTAGTCCCCTTCTTAACGCTTAGAGCTGTGAAAAAAGTGTTTGAAAAGATGGAGGAGCAAGAGGAGAAGCAGGGTGAAGATAAATGTGTAGAAGCGATAAAGCAGGAATCTTAGATTTAATGTTAGAAACAACATGCAGGATATGCCTTCTAAGGAGTAGATGTATAGATGAGACACTCAGAATAAGGAGACTAGCCTTCTCATGCTTTATATCTCGTTTTCATGCTAGGCTAGCAGATCTAGCCTTCACGGTGAGAAAATGCATTACTGCATTAAAAAGCAAGTAGTAGTAAAGAACAAGAGATGTAAATACAAGGCTGAATGCGAATTCAGAAACACAAAAATATGTGTGCTAAACAGATAATCTAAGGGGATGATTGAGGGGGTTCTCTCTGAAAAATGATGATCAGTTCGACGAAAGACCCTCAAAAAATACCCGTGGGTGGGGGTCTTTCATCTGCCACGCTGTTGCTCCGCGGCTTAGGCTAGACTGGCCCGTACGGGTTAAAGCCTCTTAGTTGCTTAGCCCTTTACCCTCATTTTTTAAAAAGCAAAAATAGATGAATAAAGTTAAGAAACAATAGCTGTTTTTGCAGCCTCAATCTCTCTTAACACTCTCTCTTTCGTTGTCTTGCTGAATCTCAAGTAGTAGACATAGGCTGTTTTAAGGTCTTCCCAGCCAACACCGAGAGCAAGTCTATCACTACACGCTATTTCTAATGGTACTCCAAGCTCAGCTAGTATTGATAATCCGCTTCGACGTATATCATGAGGGCTAAGCGTAAACGGTAACTCAAGTAGCTTCGATATCTTCCTTAACGTTCTCTTATACCAGTTCTCGAAGTCCTTTATGCTCTTAAGCTTTGTTATGCTTGCTATTATCGAGCCTTTCTCTCTGGCGTACTTCCTTAGTAGCTGAGAAATTTCAACGTCTAGCCATGATGGATCGCAGTACCACCATTTATTCGTTTTATGTTCGTAGATCTTAATGGTTATACTGTCTTCACGAAAGTCTCCACGCCATGATACGTTTTCCCATTTTAGACCGCAAAGGCTGCTTTTGGCGTCTTCAAGATCGTTACCACTTTCCCAGCCTTCTCTAGCCCTGGTAGCAAGATGTAACGCAAAGACTAGGAATTCTTGTTCTGTCAATTTTCCTTGCCTCCAAAACTCCTTGACTTTGAGGTAGTCCTTGTAGAAGATGACTCTCTCAACGGGTTTAGCAAACTTTGTTGCTGCACCCATTAATCCCTCAAACCAATTTTTGAATGCTGGTATTGCTCGTAGCTTTATCATCCATCGTCTCTTCTGTTCTTGTGATATTACTCCTTCTTGATACATTCTTTCTATCACTTGAAGTACTTGATCTTCATTCCAAAAATCGGGGTTTAATGGTTGGATTCCTTTCTCTCTCATGTAATCCATGATTCTTTGAACTATCCTTATGATTTGGGCTTTATCTCGATCGCTTAGAAACACTTCGTGTCCTGCTATTATCGACCTCTTTCTTATTGGTCTTGTTAAGAAGTCTTGGATTATCTTGCTTTGTGTAACATCAGTTATTGTTGTTTTTGCCTTAGCTTCCAACAAGCCTTCTGTTATCGCTATGCAGTCTTGTAACGTTAATTGCACTTGTTCGACTTTGTTTGTTTCCTTGTTGTATATGCTCACTAGTCCTTGTTCTTCGATTTTCTTTCGTATTCTGTACAACGCTGTTTTATCGACAAAAAGGAGTTTTGCTAGCTCATCGAGGCTAACGCTCATTTTTTCGTTCAGCCATATAATCATCGCAACCTCTTCTTTATCGAAAAGGAAAGGTCTTCCCCAACGAGCCAAAGAACCATAAGTCTTTTGGATTTCCCTTACCCTGTCACGGATCTCAAAAAGCCGTTTTTCAAGGTCTTTAGGGATTATCTTTCCTTTTAACTCCATCTTTACCCCTCCATAAAAAAGGTAACCTATAATACCCTTATAAGGCTTTCTATAATAATTTTATGGTGCAGGTATATCACATCTTAAAACATGAGGAAGGTCTTTTTTAAAACAGGAGCCTATTTCTACTCTCCATCCAGTTACCCCACCATAAAAACCCGTCTCCTAGAGCCAGCCTCTGATGTAGAGCTGATGTAAGTTTTATGTTGGGGGTATCATTGCACCCCCCTCACCATCAGACCCCCCTACATTCTGATGTACATGCTGATTCGGGTACTGGCAGATGTTGCCATCTGCCTCCTGCAAATGGAGCTGATATGGGTAGTCTGCTCAAGTTTCAGACCGATGGTATGATAGTGGTTATAGTGATGACCACTACAGGTTCCTGTTTTTAAAAAGGGATGATACCTTCAGTTTACATCACTTTACATTATGATTTGCGGCTAAACTGGTAAGGATTCATGATAACTCAGGTAATTTTTTCGGCTAAACTGGTACTAATCTCGAAGTGAAAAACCGACCTGCAACCATAACTAAAGTGGTCATTAATCTTTTGGCTAGGCAAAGGGAAAACTATTTAGCTTTTGGTGTCTTAAATTAACGTGTGGTGGGTACATATGCCTCGATATGCAGTTAGGTTGTGGAAGAATGCATATGAAGTAGCATGTGAACTAGCGAGCGAACTAGACATGACTTTAAGTGAACTCATATCAAAGCTAATTCTCAAGTATGCAAGGCAAGTAAACGCTGAGCTTCTATCTGAAACCCTTACAGGCTCAAAACCCCTACTAAAAAGGATAAGCGACATCGAAAAGGAGCTTGCAGAGGCAATGAGGAGGATATATCAACTTGAAAAGGACTTGGAGGCACTACGCCAAGAGGTGAAGAGAAGTGGCGTCATTTAAAGTAAGAATAGACAAAGAAGCATATGAGCTGCTTGCAACAGCAGCAGAGAGATACAACGTTTCAATGTCTTACCTATGCTCAAGATTAATAAAAGAAAAGCTTGCAGACTTCGTGATGAACGATCTACAAAAAGAACCAAAAGTAGAAAAGCTATGGTTCATAAGGATAAACGACTTAAAAGAAGAAGTCGAGTCACTAAAGCTGCGAATCAACATGATAATAGAGCAGCTAGGAAAGACAAGCGAAAAAATCACAGACCTATACCAAAGAGTATCAAAACTCGAAATACAATGCCAACGAGGCTGAGAACATGACGAAGAAGACGGAAAGAAAGAGCTGCAAAAACTGCAAGTTCAAATATATATGCATAGTTTACGATCACCTCGACGATGCATGTGACAACCTAATA
>QMSF01000059.1 GCA_003649565.1 Thermoprotei archaeon
ATATATTCTATATAGGCTACTTTCTCTATTTAGGTAAGCTATATAAATGCTATTGCTGGTAGGCTTAGCCGTTGATTAAGCAATGATAGAGCTAATGCTCTACATTGCTGGTTTAGCTGCATCAGCCTTTATGGCCTTCAACATAGGCGCTAACGACGCTACCAATCCCATAGATACAGTTGTTGGTGCGGGAGCTTTATCCCTTAAACAAGCCTTAATTCTCTTCTCTGTTTTCACGATTATAGGCGCTGTTCTTCAAGGAAGCTTCGTAATTAAGACCATAGGTAAGGGCATAGTGCCAGAGATAGACGTCGTGGCAGCTCTAATTACCGTTGTAGCTGCTGGTGCATGGATCCTCACAGCTACTCTTCTCGGCTTGCCAATTTCTACATCGCAGAGCATAGCTGGAGCAGTAATAGGCATAGGCATCGCATATACCATAACAGGCCTTATCAGCTTAGAGGAGATAAATTGGAGCATAGTCACAAAAATCGTGCTTAGCTGGGTAATCTCACCAGCCATCGCAATGACCTTGGCAATGCTCCTCTACCGCTTCTTTTTAAGGCTTGAAAGGTCTATGAGGGGTAAACACGATGTTAAGAGAATATTCCTATATCTTCATATAGCAGCTCTAGCCTTTGCCGCTTATGCGTTTGGCTCAAATGACGTAGCTAATGCAACAGGCGTTTATTTAACGGTCACTCAAAAGCAGCTTGGAATGCCCAGCTATGAAACCATGATCTTCCTAGCTCTTCTTGGAGGACTCTTCATAGCAATAGGAGGCTTCACCCTAGGCAGGAGAGTTGTTGAGACAACAGCATATAGGATAACCAGGCTCGATCATCCAAGCGGCGTTGCAGCTGGCTTCGCATTAGCCTTAACCGTGTGGCTTTTCACAACAATACCACACATGATATGGGGCTTTGGAATGCCGATATCAACAACACATACAAGCGTATCATCCATAATGGGCGTTGGAATAATAAGGGCAAGAGGGCTAAGAGGCTTAAACCTTAAGGTCACAATATACATCATATTATCATGGCTATTAACGTTACCTGTCACCATAGGCATAGCTACTGGCCTCTACTTGATAGTGAAGGCCTTTCTATAGGCATTAGACGAACCAAATATATGTGAGAATGAATAATAAGAATTAAATTCTCGCGGTGATTAATGTGGCTGCATGGATATGGGCCTCTAGGAGAATTGAAAGAGGGTTTATGACTAAATGCATAGAGCATGACGCCAAGGTCATAAGAGTTGTCGAAGGGTTGTTTTCTGTGATTCAAGCAATAAAGAATGGCCATGTAAATGATGCACGCTTAAGCTTTAATAGCGTCTTAGAGGCTGAACGCGAAGCAGATGAGATAAAGAGAAGCATAATATATGATTTATCAAAAGCAACTTTAATGCCTCTCGATAGAGATTACGTCATGAGGCTTACACTCAGGCTTGACGATGTAGCTGCCTATGCTAAAGCAGCAGCTCGAAGGCTCCTAATAGCCGTGCAAATAGGCGTAGCGCTAGACGAAGAATATTTGACAAAGCTCCTTGAGATGACATCCAAGCTCCGTGAAGCCGTAGAACTAATAGACCAAGCTTTCAAAGAGTTAGGTGATAACCTTGAAAAGGCACTAAACATAGCTGATAAAATCGAGCGTCTTGAAGAAGAAGTCGATGAACTTAGGACAACACTTTTAGAATACGTGTTATCAAGATGCGATGAAAAAGGACCTAGATGGTGCACAATAGCTAAAGAGATAGTCGATGAGATAGAGAATTCAATCGATAAATGCGAAGACGTTGCAGACATGATAAGATACATAGGTGTTGGCATAAGTTAAGTTAAAACACAAAGCTACTCAATCCACATGACACAGATCCTCAAAGCGTTATTTGGCAGCTATGCATATCATTAACTGCTTAGCAAAATCTCTAGCAGCTTTTAAATCATTTTCATTTGGCCTACCCTTATTCAATCCACCTATAACCTTCAGTATAGATGGATGAACCGTAAACCCCTTACAATTAAATTCACCTAAAATAATGAACCCTTTCTCCATAAGCTTTCTTCTCAAAGCCTTGTGAAAATCGAAAAGCCATGAAACCCTTATGCCGCTAGTTGAGAAGATGAAAGCATGCTTGCCATGTTGATAACCAATTCTATCTAAGAGATCAAAAATACTTTTATGATGTTTACCAAAGTAAATCCCCGAACCAAAACCAATTAAATCATACTCACAAAATTCTTCAACATTAACTTCATGCGGCCTCACAACATAAGCCTTTAAAACTTCAGCTATAGCTTTAGCTATCTTCTCGGTATTACCATAATACACCGACATACACACGATTAAAGCCCTCATCAAGCTCCAAGTTAATATTGCCAGAGAAAGCCTAAGAATCTTAATGAAAAAAGCTCATGAAGCTAGGAATAAGAACAATAATATTATAATCGCTAAGGCAAAAATCATTATAATATGAAACCTATGACCATAATAGGCAAAAGAAGAATAAAAAAGCATAATCTTAAAAAGCCTTCGTATAGGCCTTTTACGAAGCAATAGGGCTAAGATGAAGACAATTATCAAAATAGTAAATAAAAAGCTAGGGCCTCAAGCAGAAAGTCGAATAACATCATGTTCTCTATTAAGGTTATGCCTTAGACTTTATAACGATAACTTGTTTTATCACGGGAAGACTTGCATGATTTCTCCAAGCTTCTCTTCACATAAAAATACGTTCACTCCTTCTTTTGCGCCGATTATTATCTCGCCATCCGCTATCCTAATGAGCGACCTCCTAATCTTTAGGAAACCTCTCTCATTGATCTCAGCTTTCTCCATAAGGTGAACCCTGACATCAGGCGTAAACCCCCATGCGCTTATAAGATATGCATCCTTTAAAGATCCTTTACTCTTATGATATAGCTTCTTGATCTTCTCAAGCCAGCGATCCACATCCTCCACTGATATCCTACATTGCTTATCTATACAGTCAGCGATAGACAGAACTTTTCCCTTAGAGTTATAGAATATGATGCTTATTATGCCGATTCCTGAAATCTCCTTGTTTACATCTATCCTACTCACATCTTTGTATTTCTTCGAGACCCATTGAGCTACTCGAAAGATAAGGTGAAGAGGGCTACTCGTCTTTCTTTCAATGAAACTCTCATAAATGAACTTTAAGGCTTCAACATTGAATGACCCATATACATCACGTAGATCTCCCTTTAATTTAGGTTGAAAACTAAACCTTGCTCCAAGCTCCTTTATCAAAGCTGGATGAATCTTAATTCCAAGCTCAATGAATTTGTTAATTAAGCTTTCCGCATCGTTATACGCGGTTGTCCTAGTGGTCTTCTTATAGCTCCTGAGGGTTTCAGCCCTCTTCTCCTTCTTGTCAACCTTCTTCTCTCTCCTCTTGCTCTTCTCCTTGCCCTCCTTACCGTACTTCTCTACTATCTCCTTTATCTTGCTCATAGGTAATTTCGATAGTTTCGTGATAATCTCTTTTTTCGTGGAGCCCTTAGGCAATTTAATTCCTTGAGAAGCAGCTGCTTTCTCAAGCTGCTCTTTACTCAATGTTTTTAATAAATCAAGCTTGGATGGCATGACGTAAATCAACTTGAGGAAAATAGATATAAGCGTTTGACTTAAGAGCGTCGAAGTATTATTCATAACCTCAAGCTTATTAGAAAGGTCATGCGGCTATAATATCAAGGAGATTACCCTTCTGAAAGCATTAAAACGGCTGTTGAAACATTTAGTGATATGTGAAGTCCTTGAGAGGGGCCTTTGCAACGCCTATAACTGTATCTGCTGCCCCATAATACACATACAATGTGTCCTCAATCACGGCATGTCCACATGAGAAAACGACATTCGGCGTTACACCATTTTTCTCATATGGTGCTTCAGGTTCGAGTATCGGCTCATCACATCTATAAATCACTTTATCCGGCCTTTCCTTGTCTAGAAGAACGTAGCCAAGCCTATAAGTCCACGTTGAAGCCTCCACTCCGTGATATATTAGGAGCCATGAATCTTCAAGCTCTATAGGGGGGCCAGCAGCACCGATCTTAGCATCATCCCAGCTTCCAGCTCTTGGCTCTAAGATGACTTTATGGTTATACCAATGCTTTAAGTCATAGGAGTAAGATATCCATATGTTCTCCGACATCCACATTGGCCTATGAAGCATTACATATCTACCATTTATCCTCCTTGGAAAAAGCACAGCATTTCTATTGTGAACGCCCACTAAGACTGGTAGTAATAGTCTATGTCTGCTCCACGACCATCTTTCCTGCGTGAATTCCGTGATCTTTATCGTTGAGACAGCTATTCTAGCCATATCCCTTTCCTTGCACGCATAGAACATTATGAGTTCATCATCCATTATCGTGATTCTCGGATCTTCAACTCCATGAATTTCAAACCATTCCTCAGGCTGAAAAATGGGATATGGAAGTCTCTCATCAACTTCATCGATACCCCTTAATCTTGCATAGCCAAATCTCGCTATGTCATCCTCTCCTTTAGCAGTGTAAATTAAATGAATAAGACCATCCGCAGCGACTACTGCTGGATTACATACAAGTTTGTTCTCCCACCAATTCGATGTAGGCTTTAGAATAGGATTATTCGGGCTACGCTGCAACCTAACAGGCATTTCTCATCACCTCTAACATGCGCTCTCTTGTTGTTCTGCTGAGGTAAAGCGACTCTACAAAAACCTTATTATTCAAAAAGATCGAAACGCGAAAACGATGTTCCTCATGCTGGTCCAATCATCACACTTTTAAAGACCTTTCAGTTGAACTTAGTGCTGGAGTCATTGCTCTCAAGAAATCCCCATTTCGATTCTCATATTCAAATGCTCGTTAAACTAAAAAGGGCTCTTCTATAACTGGCTGAGTGATGTCGATGTCTCAACAAAAGTATAAAGTATACTTCTTTCCGCATTATCACTATGACGTAGTATGGCGCTTTAACAGGCGAGACTACTCATACATAAATCACAGATTGCTTAGACAAGTGGCTACGCTATGCTCGCTTTTCCCAGATTTCAAGTTCGGCATTGAGGATGTCTATCAGCTAATAGAGATAGAGCATAGAGACCCATCGCTGTTTAAACGATTGAGAGAAGAGGCATTGAAAGGTAACGTAATAGTAGTTGATGGTCAATACCTCATGGCTGATACATACCTTCCAGGTGGAGAAGTCTTTGCAAGAGAGATTATGAGAGGGAAGAGATATGTCAAGGAGAAGCTCGACATAGACGTTCAAGTCGGATGGCTCGTAGATCCCTTTGGGCTTAACCCTCAAATACCCCAAATCTACGTCGATGCTGGATATAAATGGCTCGTATTTGGTCGAGGCTATGAGAGAAAACCTCATGGAGCAGATTTCAAGTGGAAAGGGCTTGATGGAACCGAAATACTAACTCATTACTTATGTTCAAAGCATAGTTATCACGTAGGGTTATTCGCTGAATACCTCCATGAAAATATTGAAGAGCTCAGAGAATACGCAACGACAAGACACATATTAATGCCATGCGGCATAGGGAGCAGCCCATTTCCAGAATGGGTTTTAGGCGCCATAGAGAGATTCAATAAAAACAATCCTGAATATGAAGTGGTGATAGCGAGGCCCGAAGACTACTTCAAAGCGATAGAGGAGGAAGGCGTTAAATTAGCGGTAGAAGAAGGTGAAATGTATAAGGGCGATAGAGTATTTGACAGTGTATGGAGCACTAGAATATGGATTAAGCTGGACTACTTCAAGATCAAGAACTTAATCTTAAATGCTGAAAAGTTCTCGACAATAGCATGGCTATTAGGCATGCCTTATCCCGAGCATGAATTGAAGGAGGCATGGGATCAAGTATTGTTCCTCGCCTTTCACGACACCATAACCGGAACATCAATAGATGAAGTATTTGAAGAAGTCAGAGACATTATAGACGAATTAAAACTTAAACTCGATTACATTTTGAGCTCTGCTCTAAACTACATAGCATCTAAGATACATACAGGAAAGGCAGTTGTACTATTCAATCCTAATGGCTTTGAATCAGAGAGCTACGTGGAATATGAAGTTATGTTCTCACCTGAAGATAAGGTCAAGCATATAGAACTTGAGGATACCGAATTTGAGGTAATTGAAGAAGATAGGGATTCTGAAGGCTGGCTCATAAGGGCTAAGCTAGGCTTCAAAG
>QMSF01000060.1 GCA_003649565.1 Thermoprotei archaeon
CCTCTAAGTACGAGCTTATATGGTTATGAAACAATTGATAAAGAGACCGTGAAGAACATAGTGACAAGAAGAATAGAAAAAAGAGGGTTCGCCTCCAAAAACAGGGTTTTCATAACTGAGCCTCTAGTACCTTTTGGAGCATCAGAAATAATAATGTCATGCTTAGAAGAAGGCCTTTTCGACTGCGCGATAACGGTTTGCGAGGGTGCTGGCACTGTTTTAACGTCAAATCCAAAGCTTGTTCAAATGATAGGTGCCTTCTTAACCGGGATAATCGAGACAACACCCATACCAGAAATAATCGAGAAGCTGAAGGCTCATGGTGGAACAATACTCGATGAAGAAAAAGCCCTAATAGACCAAGTTAGGGGCGTTGAACTCGCAACTCAAAAAGGCTTTAAGAAAATAGCAGTCACCGTAGCTGGATTTAGAAGCTGGGAAATCCCTAAGATAAGAGATCTTGAACAGACATTAAACATTGACGTGACAGTCATGAGCGTGTGCACTACACGAAGCAAGGATCAAGACCTGAAGAACCTTATGTTATCAGACTTAGTATGGGCCTGCAACTCGAAAATTGTGAGGGAGAAAATAGCTCCTCATGCTCTTTTCCAACTAGGAATCTCAATACCAGTTCTAGCCTTAACTGAAAGAGGCAGAAGGGTACTGCTCATCCACCTCATGAAAACTCGAGACACAATAGTCGCTTTTCGAGCGAAAATGCCTTATCTCGTGCCTGGAAAAACTCCTCAGTAACCTCATTAACTAAGCCTAGAAGTCCCACCGAAGAGGCTATATAGGACTTTTAAAGGAAAAAGATGGTTCGTTTGGGAGAAAAACCATGAAATACCTAAAGCTCGACTTGCATACCCATCCATTTGAAGCCATGGGTTTTCCGAATCCAAGCATAGATACCGTTGCTAGAATAGTCAAGCAGATAAAGAAGATGGGGCTTGATGGGATAGCAGTCACAGAACATGGAACAGCATTTTACGGCTTTAAAGCTGCTGAAATAGCTAGGGAATACTTCCCTGAGATAGTGATAATACCTGGTGTTGAGCTTGATGTTGATGGGATAGGACCTGTAACCCATAGACAGGTTGTTGAGCTATATTTAGGAGACAAAGTGTTTAGATTTCAGGTTCACCCATATGATGAGCGCCCAGAAATTTTAGCTACATGTCAGGGTATCGAAATTAGAAATCACCTTCATAAAGAGATGAATCAAGAGCTAGCTGAACAACTAGCTTCAAAGTTTAATTTAGTGCCATTAAGGAACTCTGATGCGCATAGGCTTGAGGACATAGGAAAGTACTACAACATAATAAGCATCGAAATACTACAGAAAAAGGGTAAGCATATTTCACCTTCTCTTGAAAGTGTTAAAAGCATGTTCTAAAAATAGGGCTCAGCATTGGAGTCATGCATCACTCTTCAGCCATGCAATGGCACATCACAGCCCAGATAATAACCTTCCAAGCTTACTCAAAAACATTTGCAGAGAATGGCTTGTATGCAGAAAAACTGATTAAAGACTGATTTTTACAAGTCAATAGGAGCATGTTAGGGTTAAATTTACCTTCAACGCCATTCATTATAGGGTTAGCGCTAGTAATCATTGGCATCATATTTATCATTTTATCCTCGATAAAAATGATGGGTGGAGGCAAGGGAGAAACGGCTGGTGTCATCTTAATAGGTCCCATACCAATAATATGGGGTTCATCAAGAAGAGCTCTGGCACTTACAGCTCTAATAGTTGCTATAGCCCTCATAATAATCATAGTGTTATGGACATTTAACATAGCAGGTGGTTAAGATGAACTATGTAAAAGTAGTCTTTTTAAAAGAGGTCGGCGCCTTTGTTGGCAGTGACGGTAAGATTTATGGTCCTTACTCTCCTGGCGATGAAGCCATAATACCTGAAGAGGATGCTAAAGCACTAGCTCTCGAAGGGGCTGCAGCTAGAATTGGAGGTTACATCATCGAGCAAGGCAAGACGCCACCCCCCTACGAGAGGAGAGGCGCTTTAAAGACCGTGCTATCCTCACCATTCCTCCTCCTATGGATAGGCTTTGCCCTCATCATTATAGGCTTCATCATAATGTCATTTTCAGCGATAAGCCCTCAAGGCTTCATATGGATCTTCCCCCTTCCGCCAATACCCATTTCAGGCCCTGAAGCAATACTCCTTGCTGTGCTTCCGATAGCAATTGTCCTGATAATGTTCGTAGTCTTCATGTACTTAATGTTAAGACATTAATTCTTAGAACCTGCCTCAACAATATCCATTTCTAACAGGTAATCAAGCAACTTGGGGCTTATAACTGGCTTGCCATTGATAAGCGGATAGCAAAAAGGCAAGCGAATTTCCAATAAGCCACACTTTAAAGTTAAACTCCTCGCAATAGGTATATCACTTAGCCTTAATCCCTGTGAGACCTTAAAGGCCATATAGATAGAGCCATCAATCGAAAATTGGCAATCACCTAGGCTTCTAGGCTTTGCTCTCTTCATTTTTGACGTCAGTAAGCTAAAGGTTCTACCTCTAGGTGGATGATCCCCCAATATTCCTCCTATAACAACTGCCTTGGCCTCCTCAAAGTCTGAAGGATCAAGAAGCTTATCAGCCTTCGGATCAAGGACTATGGTTTCCTCACCATCAAAAAGCTCAACAGCGCTTTTCTCATATACTCTCCCAAACTTCTGAAGCCTCTTAGCGCCCCTCACAACATTAGTAAAAGCTAGATTCTCCTTCCCAACTATGATTGATGCATGCTCATACTCTATTAAAACCCACCGGCTTAGGCGAGGCTCGAGATGCTCTATGACATAGAGTACGCTCAAATATCCGCACCTAGACATCGAGATTTAGACATCAAATAAAAATGTACCTCTAAACTTAGGTTGGAGGGTGACACCTTGAAGTTAAAGCCAGACTGCATACCCTGCATACTAGATGTAAGACGTCGAGAGCTTGAACTACTTGAACTCGAAGAGCACGAAGCTCTCAAAGTCATGATGGAGCTAACTAAGCTCTTAAGCTCAATAGCAGATCCTAATATCAATGTAACAAAGCTTGCCTCAACGATTTATAGAAGGCTTAAAGAATTAACATTCGAAGACCCCTATTTCTACATTCGTGAGAAGGCATTAGACAAATGCGCAGAAATAGAGAATTTCTGTTATAGTTTGCTTGAAGGTCTAGAAGGCTATAAGAGATTTAGCATGGCGGTTAAGCTATCGCTTATCGGCAATAGCTTTGACTACGGCGTTTCAGGTTTCGAACCACCAAGTCTTGAATCCATAACGGATCTAATAGCAGGAATCGAGATAGAGAAGGATGATACGCCTCAACTCTACGAGGCACTAAAAGCGTCATATGTCGTTTATCTCTTAGATAACATCGAAGAGCTACCATTCGACATGGCTTTACTCAACGAAATTAAGAGGTTAAACTGCCGAGTCACAGCTATAGCAAAGTCAGGATACTTTCAGAACGATACGACAATTCACGACGCCAAGCAAGCTGGCTTGCACAAAATTGTGGATAAGCTAATTGAGAGTGGAACTGATGGCTCAAGCGTTTTCCTAGATGAAATTTCAAATGAAGCAAGAAGAGAGCTCATGATATCCAACGTGATAATAGCAAAAGGCATGGCACACTATGAATATCTCTCGGAGACACCATTAAGGAACAAAACGTTCTTCTTATTGAGAGCTAAGTGCAAAGTTGTAGCTCAAGAATTAGGTGTAAGCCCTAGAAGCTATGTAGTACTCAAAGGCTCAAAGATAAATTCAGAGAGTAAATGCAATTAATTAAGAAAGATAAACTCGTTTTAGATCTATATGCTCTCTCGCTATGCTGCTTTAGTCAAAAATATGAGGGGAATAGTCATATTTAATCCAGGAGACGATGTAACCCAAGACTTGAAATGGCTTAGCGAAAGATTCAGGTATAGAGTACTTGGCATTCCTCCATCATTAATTGACAAAATATCAAAAGTAATGAGACCTCTAGTACCATTAGCGTATCCACATAAAGACCTCATAGACTTTATAAAGTTTGTATCCCAAGCGCTGAATATAGACCATGAGGTTGCAGAGGCAATATGCCTAGCTTCATGCTACGTAAGCCCAATACTAGCCTTAGGATCAAAAGCTCAAACCTCACTTAAATCTATTGCAATAACCGAAGTTCCAACAAAAATAGAGATGAACTTGCAAAGCTGGAAGTTACATCTCAGAATAGCCGATTACAGTATACTAGACCTCTACGAGTGGAGCACATCACATGCCGAAAGAATATGGGAGCATGAAGTGAACGTCGAGAGCATGATAGCTGAAAGGTTAAAAGCGATAGAAAAGGACAAGAAAAGATACTGGCGTCTTGAAAGAGGAAGTCTAGAACCAAGAACCTTCCTGGTATACTTGGATTTAATTCAAGCACTATGGAGGAAGACCGTAAATCCCAAGGTCTTAAGCAAATACGATAAAGATTTGGCATCCGCTTGTCTTGCAATAAACGTAGCGGCCTTCATAAAGCCTTCATGAGGAAAACCTTTCCTTCTAATAGAAGAGCCCCCATTGTAAACCACATCAATTAGACTAAACCTTTAAATCCCTCCCCCGAGAGTTTGGAAGCAAAAAGTGTGATTGTAATGTCGAGAATTATTAGCGGAGCAATAGGGCTTATAGGAGCAATACTAATGCTAGTGCCAGCGGGCTTAACCATAGCAGCCATAGCTCCTTTATTCGGCTATCTAGGCTATTTACCCTATTTGCCAGCAGAAGTTCAAGCAATAATATATGTTCTTTTGGTGTGCGTCATCCTGGCATTAATATCGTCCCTCATAGCTTTAGGCGGAGCAGTAAAGGTCTTTCTCAGGAGAAGAGGTGCTAAAATACTGATAGCAGGCAGTGTACTATACCTCATATTCGGCATCATAGTGCCAATAGCCGTAGTTCTAGCAATACTTGGACCCTATACTCAATACATGGGATTAGGATTAAGCTGGAGAGCCTATTTAGGAATAGTAGGCATGATACTTGGCGTTATAGGAGGAGTAATGGCTTCTAGAGCTGAAGTACTCACAGCCCCACCACCTACCTATGTTCCTACTCCACCACCGCCTCCTCCAAGATAATCATCGAAAAACAAGAGATCTCCTGAAAAATAAAGCAAAGATAATGGGGCTTAACGCTCCATTTTTCTTATTCTCGAGGTTTTTCTAAAAGTAATATCTCAAAGTTGATGATACTCCACAACTTTATCTTATCGCAATGTCCGAGACTTCTAGAAATTCTCCAAAACTCAGAATCATGTGCTATGTGTTAAAGGGTGCCTTATAGCGTTTTCAAAGCCACGAATAAATATTAGAAAGACTGTCAGCTCCATGGTAAATCATGCATCAGCTTATCATGTCTTGAATATGATTAAAGAAAAGAGACGGCTTACTCAATCACATCAACATCCAGCACTTGCTCGAATAGTTGCTTGTCGACTTCATGGATCATTGGTATTCCAGTAACTTCAGCAGCAAGCGGATTAAGTGATGCCAAGTCACTTCTGTCAATTAGGTCGATCCTAAACTTCCTGGCTCCAGCAAGAAGCTGCTTTAGGCCGTCTTTTATCCTCTCTAAATACGTGTAGAGACCGACGGCCGTCCACGGAATTTCCCTGCCGACCTTGTCTCCGTATTTCGCTTTCAGATCGTCGGCAAGGATGAAGAACTTGTCCGGAGTCTCGCCATATCTTCTCGCGAACTCCTTTGGTAGTTTGCCTTGGCTTGCGAGGTCACAGAAGTAAGAAGCCTTCATTACAGCTGTAAGCGGGGCTCTACCCATTGTCACGGTCTTCACGAACGGTTGACCATCGAAATTGCTCATCGCAATCGCTTTGAATATCTGGGCTTCGTTTATGAAGCATCCAGCCATGCTTATATCTGGCACATACTTGCCCTTCTTCTTTAGAGCAAGGGCTGCCTTGAGAATTAGCGCTTCCAGGTAGACCGTTGGAACGCCCATTTCATTCATCATCGTTACCGGTGACATCCCTGTTCCGCCGCCGGCACCGTCGAACGTTATGTAATCCACCTTTGCCTCAGATGCAACCCTCAGAGTCCAAGCCACATCGATAGGTCTATAGGCCCCTGTCTTTATCGTAACGACCTTCGCACCCATCTCGCGCAGCTTCTCAACATCCTCAA
>QMSF01000061.1 GCA_003649565.1 Thermoprotei archaeon
ATGTAACAGCAGTCTACACCGAAATAGTGAGAGAAGACGGAATCTATTACATACCGAACTCAGAGCTAATGAAGCGGCCCTTCATAATGAGGCCTGTCGATGCAATGTCGAGGCTGGCAATAGCAGTCAAAGTCAAAAGCGATACAGACATAGACCTGGCTGAGCAGCTAATTAAAGATGCCGTAAAGCAATGTAAGGAGCTAGTCATACCACCTGAGCCAGAAGTATACTTGACAGACATAAACAGCCAATACTCAACACTACAAGTAGTCGTCAGAGTAGCTAATCCTCGAAGACTTCCTCAAGCAAGGTCTAGGCTATTAAAAATGATAAGACAAGCCTTCATAAATGCTGGAATACAGCTCTTCTAAAACAATGCAAAAAGAATCGCTGCTTCTCAAGGCTTCTATGCAAGACCGATAAGCCTAACAGATTGCATTGCACAATTAAATTCTGAAGGTTATCGGGTAGAGTGCAGATTATGTCAATATCCATAGATAGCGTTAGAAAAAGAGATGGCAGAATAGAGCCCTTTAATCCTCAAAAGATAACAAATGCTATTTTCAAGGCATTAAAGGCGACAGGAGAAGGAGATTACGAGCTAGCTGAGAAGTTAAGCAGCGAAGTTGTTAAAGTCTTAAATCAAAAATTTGCTGGTCAAACTCCTTCTGTTGAAGAAATACAAGACATAGTTGAAGACACGCTTATAAGACATGGGTTAGTCAATTCAGCCAAAGCCTACATTCTCTATAGGAGATGGAGAACCAGCATAAGAGAGACAAAGAGGCTTCTTGGCGTAGAAGACGACTTAAAACTCACGATTAATGCCGTTAGAGTACTAGCAAGAAGGTACCTGTTAAGAGATGAGCAAGGCAGGATCATCGAAACGCCAGGACAAATGTTCATGAGAGTTGCAAAAGCAATAGCTAGAGCAGACTCATTTTACGGTTCAGATCCAAGCAAAGCCGAAAAGCAATTCTTCCAAGTAATGAGAAACCTCGAATTCCTACCCAATAGCCCAACACTAATGAATGCTGGAACAGAAATAGGCCAATTAGCTGCATGCTTCGTCCTACCAGTTGAAGACTCAATAGAAGGAATATTCGATGCTCTAAAGTACATGGCGATAATTCACAAGTCAGGAGGAGGCTGTGTCGCAAAAGGGACTCTCATATACACGACCCTATGCGGTTTAGTGCCAATAGAAGATTTAGTGGAACGTTTCATACCGTTACAACTAAAGGATGTTGACGACACGATCTCTATCGACATATCTGATAAGAACATCCACGTATTAGCTTATGAACCATACAAAGGTGCAAACTTCAAGAAAATCCTTAGAGTATGGCGTTATAAAATACCAAGAAAAAATCTGGTAAAGATCACATTTTCAAGTGGAGCAGTAATCATAACTAGTACGTGGCATCCATTCTTAGTTTTAAATAAAGAAGGCTCAATTGAAAATCGAAGGGCCGACGAACTAAGGCCCGGAGACGTCATACTAATGCCTTCAAGGCCTTTATCGTGGCCTTTCGAGAACTACATCGAGGTAAACAACATAAAAATAACGGAAAGCTTGGCATGGGCGCTGGGCTACTTGTTGGGTGATGGATCATTAGATAAGAATCGTGTGAGAGCTTTTGATGAAAGTGTTGAGCCGTTGAAGAAGCTTAAGCAAGTCTTAAGCGAAACATTCAATGACAACATAGGTTGCATATACATGGAGAAAAGGTATCCGATGTGGATCTATCAGACTTACAATCAGAGAGTTGTGAGTTTTCTCAATTGCCTCCTCAAAACCCCTGATGGTGAAGTTAAAGTACCAAGTGAGATTTTTAAATCACCATTAAGCGTTATCTTAGCCTTTCTGGCTGGCATCATAGATTCTGAGGGATACGTAGACAATGATAGGGTGCGAATAGAAATAGCTATGACCTCATTAAGGCCAATAGAGTTGCTTGCAGCATTGCTCAATGCTATAGGCCTAAGAACTAAGTTGCAAGTCAGGAAATCCAAGGGAAAATCCAAGAAAGACCTCTATCGCCTCGTCATAGAACCTTCACCAGCATTAGCACATTACTCGGCATTATTGCTAAGACATTTAGCAAAAAACAAAAAGAAAAACGCCTTAAGAGCATCGTTAGCTAAGATTAAGCATAAACGCAAAGTCGATTTACACTTTAACGCTTTACGCAACGCTCTCAATAAACTAAATATCAAAATAGAAAAACTGCATCGAAAAGTCTTAGAGGTTGATGGTGAAAAAATATGGCTTCACAGATGGCTTTGGGGTCATAGCATAGACGGGGATAAGCTTGAGAGAACTTTGGGGCTCATAGCTAAGGAGCTATATAAAAGAGGCTTTAATGATGAAGCTAATAGACTAATATGGCTAAGCGAAGCCGTCTTCAATGTAGTAAAAGTAAAAAGCGTTAAGAAGCTTGAAGGAGAAGATAAGCTGACACTTTACGATTTGACCGTAGAGGATTGTGAAACCTATATAGCTGGCAGTAAAGGGCTCGTTGTAGTACACAATACCGGATTTTCGTTTTCGAGGCTTAGACCTAAAGGGGACATAGTGAAGTCGACGATGGGTGTTGCGTCAGGCCCAGTCTCATTCATGAAGATATTTGATGTAGCGACCGAAGTCATAAAGCAAGGCGGCAAGAGAAGAGGAGCAAACATGGGGGTCTTAAGAGTAGATCACCCCGACATCAGGGAGTTCATAACAGTGAAGAGCGATGGAGTAAGCTTAAGAAACTTCAACATCTCAGTTGCAGTTACAGACAAATTCATGCAAGCAGTGGAGTCAGGAGGCTCAATAGACCTGATAAACCCGAGAACCAAAGAGCCAGTTAAAACGGTAAGCGCTAGAGACCTCTTCGACCTCATAGTCGATATGGCGTGGAGAATAGGAGACCCTGGACTTCTCTTTATAGATGAAATCAACAGGAAGAATCCAACGCCAAAGCTAGGCGAAATCGAGGCAACAAACCCATGCATAACTGGTGAAACTCGAATATTGACGCCACTAGGCTATATAAAAGCCAAAGACCTCTTCGAAGCAGCAAAACAATTAAACATAAAGATGCTTATGGCGAGCAGAGGCATAAGCGAAGGCGGAGAACCCATAGCCTATGAAATACCCATATTGCTACCACTAAGCGAAAAAGTGGTTTACACGACAGCTCATGGTAAACAATTGACACTAAACAATGTGGAGTGCCTTCCAGCCTATATATGGAAGATAGGCAAGAGGAAAATAGTCAAGATCAAGACTAAAGAGGGCTATGAACTAATAGCAACCCCCGACCACAAAGTAGCAACAGTCAACGGCTGGAAGAAAATTAAAGAGCTAAAAACTGGCGATAAAATCTTAATAGCCAGGATAGACCTGGATGACTCCTTCGGAGCAATTAGCATAGGCAAAGATTTAGCATTTGCACTTGGATGGCTTATTGGTGATGGCTGCTTAAGCAGCGACAAAGTAATCTTCTACTTCAATGAATTTGAGCTTGATATTGCAAGCAAAATTATCGACACTCTATCTAGGCGCTTTAATGTAAAAGTGCTCACCAAACGTTATGGCAATACCATCAGAGTTTATGCTAAAGGTGCTGCCTTTAAGTACTTCAAGCAACTTCTAAACAATAAATGCAAATGCATACCAGAAATAGTCTATAGGCTAAAGCCTAGAGAAATCGCGTCATTCCTAAGAGGACTATTTACGGCAGATGGATACGTAGATGTAGATGGTGCAATAAGGCTAACTTCAAAACATGAACACCTCTTAAGAGAAGTTCAAAATCTACTCCTTCTCTTCGGCATAAAGTCCAAGATCTACAGAAGACCATATGAAAAAATCTTCAAGTATAGAGATAGACATGGAGAGATTAAGCTTTACATGTCCAAAGGCTACTACGAACTGGTCATTGCGAATTACAGTAGGAAGCTATTTGCTGAGAAAATAGGCTTTGAAGGTTTAAAGAGCCTAAAAATCAAGATCAAAAAAGCAAAGATTGATTCTCCCTATGTTATCGTGAAGAGCATTGAAGATGCAGGAGAAGACATAGTATATGACTTCACAGTTCCATACTTCAAATGCTATGTGTCAAACGGCTTTATAAGTCACAATTGCGGTGAAGTCCCATTATTACCATTCGAAGCATGCAATTTAGGTTCGATAAACCTCTCTAAGATTGTTAAGAATGGCGACATAGATTGGGATAAACTTAGAGAGCTTGTATGGATAGCAGTTCATTTCCTCGATAACGTCATAGATGTGAACAAGTATCCCTTACCACAAATAGAGCGCATGGTTAAACTGAATAGGAAGATAGGCCTCGGCGTCATGGGCTTTGCCGATATGCTGCTTAAACTCGGCATACCCTACGACTCCGATGACGCTTTAAATATAGCAGATAAAATTATGGGCTTCATAGCATCTGAAGGCAAAAAAGCCTCTCGAGAATTGGCATTAGAGAGAGGGGTATTCCCAAGCTTTGAGGAAAGCCATTGGAAGGCTGAAGGCTATGATGCTCTTAGAAATGCGACGGTGACCTCCATAGCACCTACGGGCACCATAAGCATCATAGCGGGGACATCAAGCAGCATTGAGCCTATATTCGCTCCAGTCTACGTTAGAAAGGCCCTTGGAGGCATAAACCTCATAGAGGTTAACCCGATATTCGAGAGGGTCATAAGAGAAAAGGGGATTTACAGCGGAGATCTTTTAATCAAAGTCGCCAAGACAGGATCTCTAAGAGAAGTACCAGGAGTGCCAGATGACGTTAAGAGGCTTATGGCAACAGCATTGGATATAGATCCTGAATGGCATGTTAAAATGCAAGCAACATTCCAAAAACATGTCGATAATGCTGTTGCTAAGACCGTAAATCTAAGATATGAAGCTGGCCTTGAAACGGTCAGAAAGGTGTTCATGCTAGCCTATAAACTGAAGTGCAAAGGCATAACGGTCTATAGATATGGAAGCAAGCCAGAGCAAGTGCTCTACGTAGGCCTAGGGTCAGGTGAAGAGGCAGATGTTACCTTAGGTATAGAGTACCTCGAACAATGCCCTAAAGGCGTGTGCTTTCTCTAATACCTCTATAAGTGGCTTGGGTGTCAATTAATGGAGAGAGGCTTCATTCATCTATATACTGGTGATGGAGAAGGCAAAACACTAACAGCTTTTGGCTTAGCATTAAGAGCCGTAGGACATGGATACAAGGTCATCATAATACAGTTCATGAAGGGAAGAAAAGACATAGGCGAATACAAGATAAGAGAAAGGCTTCAACCAGAATACGAAATCCACCAATTCGGTAGAGAAGAATTCGTAAACCTAGAAAACCCAGAGCCAATAGACTACGAGCTTGCAAGAAAGGCTCTTGAATTCGCCAAGGAGGCACTGAAGAAGAAGCCTCGAGTTTTAGTCTTAGACGAGATAAACTTAGCTGCAGCCATAGGTCTCGTGAAAATCGAAGATGTACTAGAGCTATTGAAGAACGTTCCCGAGGAAACAGTTGTAGTATTAACTGGCCGTAGAGCACCAAAAGAGTTCATCGAGATAGCCGATCTCGTCACGGAAATGAAGGACGTAAAACACCCTCATAGATATGGTGTTGATGCGAGGAGGGGCATTGAGTATTGACCTTTAATAACGTGAAAGTAGAGACGCTATTGGCAAAGGGGTTTTGGGAGCCCAATGATGTAGATGGCGTTGTCCCACCAATAATAACCTCAACAACATTTCCCTACAAGGATCCTAAAACACCAGGGAGATTTATTTACAGTCGAGCGTCAAACCCAACATGCACGGTTCTCGAAAAAGCCATAGCGAATCTTGAAGCCGCTAAATACGGCCTCGCTTTTTCATCCGGCATGGCAGCCATAACAGCCACGCTCTTGGCAACAGGTCCCTGCAAGATAATAGCTGAAGAAGACATGTATGGAGGAACTTACAGGTTATTGAAAGGCGTATTGCCAAAACTTGGATACGAAGTAGTCACAATAGATATGACGAAGCTCAACTCCATACCAAAAGACGTCATTAAAGGGGCAAAGGTCTTCTTCTTTGAGACTCCGACAAATCCTCAACTCAAGGTGATAGACATAAACGAAGTCTCTAAAATAGCACATGAAAATGACGCCTTAGTGATAGTTGATAACACCTTTGCAACCCCTCTTATTCAACAACCATTAAAG
>QMSF01000062.1 GCA_003649565.1 Thermoprotei archaeon
GATACAATTACTTGTAACCTATACATAAAAAGAAACTCTACAAACGAATGGGAATTTGCTGGAAGCGATACCCTCACAGGAACTCCAGGAGTTCCAACTAAAGGAACCTGCTCTGTAATTTACCAATCCTTTACCTGCTCTGATATAGGAACAAATAGCTTTAAATGGGAAATCAAAAATGGCGAACCTTCTAATTACTATAATACAACTCCAATCCAACTTCCAGAACTAAGAGAATCTCTAGCAAGAATAACTCTAATAGAAGGAAACAACAGTTATGTTAATAGGAGCGATACAGAATTAGGAAGCATAGTAAGATTAGCAGTTAATGTATTTGATGTTGAAAAAAATGAATATACTCAAAACGTTAATGTTAGCTTCTTCTTAACTCACGACAACCTTAACTATCAGTTTGATTTAATAAACCAAACAGATTCTCAGGGAAACGCAAGCTATTATTTCGATCCTGATTGTGACTATAGCGTTGGTTTACAATATTGGAAGGCTGGAATTACCGATGGTTGTTATTTGGATGTTAATAGTAGTGAGTTTGTGGTGAATGTAGTTGGAAGTATTTTGAATGATATTCTTCAACCGAACGGTGAAAAATACTTAAGAGGAGAGAATATAACCATAAGAATTCACACTTACGATGATTGCTCTGTGAACTTAACTGGTTTTTCTAAAATGAATCTCACTTACAAGTCCCAACAAACAGAGGAAGAATTTGTTTGCGAACCTATAAACTTTGAGAAGTCTGGTTACTACAATTGTACGTTTAACACTTCTTCTTTACCAACTCAATGGTATGACGTAACTTCATTCCTGCAGAAGGATGGTTACAATGATAATTCCACGACAAAATACCAAGCTTTCTGGGTTGAAACCATTCCTCTGTTAGCTGGAGAGGATGCAATAAGTGAGCAAGAAATTAACGAGGGAACCAATAATTTAGGAGGTTGGGGCGAAAAATGGTGGTTTGTAGTTAACGCCACAGATTATGACTACGATACACTAACGGTTTGCTCTTATTATAGAAAAGTTGGTGATACTGCCTGGATTTTGCATGGATGTAATTCCAGTGTAAGTGGAATCAATGTGAAAGTTGAATTTTCAAAAACATGGGCAACAGGAAGCTATATAGGAGATTGGGAGCTCTTCTTTAACGTAAGCGATGATGATGGAAATGTTGCCAATACTTCGATAGTTACATTTACGATAGAGAAAGATGATATAGCAATCCAGCTATTGGAAGGGAATGATAGTGTTGTCAACAGAAGTGCTTCTTTAGGAGAACCTTTACAAAACGTTACATTCAAGGTTAAAGTTATAGATACAGATAAAAACGTTGCTGTAGGAGGGGCTAAGGTTAGATTCTATATTACTACAGATAACATCAATTTTGTTGCTCATCCAACTCCACCTAGCTACTTTACAACAGGTACTGACAACGAATTGGGAAATGTTAGCTATCAGTTCGACCCAGACTGTAACTATCAAGTGGGCCCACAGAAATGGAAAGCTGGTACCGTAGAGAATGATTGGTATAAGGATGTTAATTCAACAAATTATTCCTTTACAATTATAACTCAACCTTTAGAAGCTTATGTCTCAGAACCTACAGGAGGTAAGCCTTTTGTTAGAGGAGAAGATGATATTTTGCTTAGAGGTTGGTTAGAGGACGATTGTAGACTAATTCCGAATGGAAATGGAGAATTTCACATAGTTAAAGGAACTACAGACATAGAATGTACCCCTGTAACAGATGAAGGAAATGGTTATTATTCTTGCACAATCTTGGCTACTGATACAGCAGGGTGGCCTAATAGCTATCTAGGTTATTGGAACGTTACTTTCAATGGAAGTAAAATTTATTACAATTCAAGCCCTGTTCGGACAGAAGAAAACGCTTTTGTTTTAGTTACAAAACCACAAATAACCTCTTACTCAGCTGTTTCGGAAGAAGGTTCAACAACTGGAGGATGGGGCGAAACCTGGCAATTTAGCTTTACTCTAACAGATGATGATTTAACGATTACTCCTAGAGAAGATGAAGTAAATGTTAGTTTATGGGTTAACTTGGCTTCTGGATGGAAATTATTAAACTCAACTATTTGTACAGTGAGTCCGTGCAGCTATACCTTTATCCAAGAAGGAGATTTTGCTTGTGAAGATGTAGGAGTAAGAGAGTGGAATTTGACAGCGATAGACTTTTATGGTTATAGTTACAATACCTCTGACACAATTACTATCGCAAAAGATGATGTTCAGATAATCGCTGAACCAGCTTTGTCTGACAGCGAAGTAGATAGGGAGTTTAGCGATAAAGCTAAGTTTGTCGCAACACTTATCGATTTGGATAGGGATACTTCAGTCGGCTCTGGAGTTGAAACTAAACTTAAGGTTACTTGGAACGGAACTGAATATTTAGTCTGGCTTACTAATTATACTGAAGCTGACTCTAAAGTTAGGTTTTACTTTGATCCAAATTGTAGCTTTACTGTGGGGCCACAATACTGGAGAATTGCAACCATAGGAGAATCCTGTTATAAAGATGTGGAGAGTGATTCTGTTCTCTTTACCATCTATGGTCAACTTAAAGTCAACCTTACTTATCCAGAGTATGGTTCAACCTTCCAGACAACAACTCTCATCCCGATAAATGGAAGTGTTTATTCGGATTGTTCTCAAGAAGGCTTGTTAAATGAAACTACAGTTAACATAAGTCTGAAATCTCCTTTGGATGTTATTGAAGAGTGCTTACCTGTTACAGATTTAGGAAACGGCTATTACAACTGTACTTGGAATTCTACTCTAAAGACACCAGGATATTGGGATATAAGGATGAATGCAACTAGGAACTATTACCATAAAAACTCAACTTGGTATGAGAACTGGTTTTACTTGCAAAATGCTCCAACTACTTACACAATAATACCTGTTAATCCGAATGAAGGAGGATGGGGCACAACTTATAACTATTCGATTTCAATCAACGATCCTGATAATGATGATGTCACTTGTACCCTTTACATCTCGACGGATGGAGGTAGCTATTTTGAATCTCAAACTCCAATCACTATAACTGAAGGTCATGGTCTTTGTTCTTGGCTAATTAACTTTACCTGCTCTGATATAGGAACCGATAATTACTACTACTTCGTTTTAGATGATGGCTATAACACGGTTACCACAGAAACTTTGCAAGGACCTAATATAACAAAAGACACCTTGCAGATTAGCGTTGTAAGCGGTAATAATGGAGAAGTAAATAGAAATTCGGGAAGTCTAGAGTTGAAAGTTTATGTTCAAGATGTGGAAAAGGGTGGAGCTGTATCCGATTATACACCAGTTAAATTCAACGTGACTTATGACGGTATTAATTATCTAACTGTTGGAGAAGCAAACACGACTTCCGGTTATGCTACTCTTACTTTTAGTCCAGATTGCCAATATCAAGTGGGTTATCAAAACTGGACAACCTTCATAACGCAACAAACTTGTTATCTCGATACTTACTCTGATATTTGGAATTTAACGATAAAAGGTAGTTTAGCTACTCAAGTAATTCAACCAACAAACGCTAAAGAATATTATCGTGGCGAAAACATTGGCATAAGATTTAACATAAGCGAAGACTGCAACAACTTAATCGATCCAGATTACATTAACGTTTCTGTTACCAGTACCTACACCAACGATATCTTCTACTTACCTTACACAAGAGAAGGTCTAGGCTATTATAATTCTACTTTCAATTCCACCCAAAAACCGCCGCGTTATTATGATGTGAGAATTCATGCTGAAAAGCAATTTTACAATTTAGTTGATTATACAGAAAGCAATGCATTCTGGATAGAGACTTTACCTTTAATTCAATTAATTTCTGCAAGTGTCGAATCTGAACAAGGAGGAAGTATAGGAGGTTGGGGTGAAACCTGGACTTTCAGAGTTAATGTTACGGATGAAGACCTAGACCAAGTTCAAGTATGGCTTTACGAAAGACCTGGAAACGGAGAATGGAGTCTTAAACCTCCGATAACCGGAAAAAGTAAGCCAGCTGGTGTAAAATCTCAGATAATAGAATTTACAACCTCATTTACATGTAACGATTTACTTACTAATGCTTCTCACGAATTCTTCTTTAACGGTACAGATGACTATTCAACCGTAACTCCTGCAAGCTCTCAAAAAGATTATGCAGACTCTGAAATAGGAAGTTTTAGCTTGGAAAGAGACGATATAAGCATAAGCTTAGTGGAAGGCAATAATGCTGTGTTAAACAGAAGTAATGTAACAAATGGTGAAAGGATTACCTTAAAAGTGCAAATTAATGATTTAGATACAGGATCCGCTGCATCTTACAACGACCTAGGACAATTCTGGGTAACTTATGATGGAGCCAATTATAGAAAAGATTCAGAACTAACGACTATCGAACCAGGAGGTTATATTACAGATAATTTCCCATCATCAGACAAATGTCTTTATGATATTGGGCCGCAGAAATGGAAAGTCTATTTTGGTCAAAACTGTTATAAACCAACATGGAGTCTTGAATGGAATCTAACCTTAATTACAATACCACTCAGTGTTGATTTGATTAAACCGGATGGAGAAAGTTACAGAAAAGGTATAGATACGGTTGATTATCTTGGATATGTTTATGATGATTGTGGAGGGGTAGGTTCTGCTTTAACTGAATTGAAGGCCGTTCAAGGTGCTACTACTCACGAAGCTCAAGTTTTCACAAATGCAAGTGGCTATGCAACTTATTCATTCGACCCATCAACATGGAGTTTGGGATATTATAATGCTACAATAAATGCATCAAAAACCTATTACAACAGCTCTGAAGTCTTGTTGAAAGAAAATGCCTTTGTCCTAGTTACTCAACCAACAGTTAATAGTTTATCGATAACAACTTCTGATGCAACCAACCCTTATGGTTGGGGAGAAACCTGGACTTTTGAGATAAACGTTTTTGACGAAGATCAAGGAACTTTCAATTTTGAAAAAATGAATGTAAGCCTATGGATAAATGAAACCTATGGATGGAGGTTGCTAAATTCAACAATCTGTTATGCTCCTAATTGTAAACTTTCAACCTCTACCATAACCTATGAAAATTCATTTACATGCAGCGATATAGGAACGAGAATTTTTAATGTCACAGCAACAGATTACTGGAATTATACATCATCCTTAACTCAGCAGCAACAGATAATTAGGGATGATGTAAGCTTATATGCAACTTCAACTCCTTCAAGAGTGGATAGAGAAGGCGAGGTTACTTTACTTCAGGCAAGAGTTTACGATGTAGATAAAGGAGAATATGTGGGTAGTGGAATTGATGGAGCTATAAAGATAACCTATGATGGTAGTAATTACGGTTCTCCAATATCTTTGCTCACAGATAGTTCAGGATATTTAAACTATAACTTTGACCCTGATTGTAGTTATCAGGTTGGGCCTCAAACATGGCAGATGTATGTTGATGAGGAATGTTATAGCTCTCAAGCTATAGGTGGTTATACCACTCAAAGTATAATGATTTATGGTCAGCTAAAAAATAATCTACAATTGCCAGAGTATAACTCTCAATTCAATGTTACTCAACCAGTAACAGTAAGATTCAATACAACTTCAGATTGTTCAGATGAAGGATTAATACCTAACGCTACTGTTAGCATCGAATTAGAATCACCTCTCAATGTTTTTGAAGAGTGTTTGCCAGTTTACAATGAATATGACGGCTGGTACAATTGCACTTGGGATTCTATTGGTAAAAAAGAAGGATATTGGTCAATAAGATTAAACTCAAGCAAAGAATATTACAACTCCAATTCAACTCTATATCAAAACTGGTTCTGGCTAGAGAATTTGAATGCTAGTAGTGAAAATATAACTGTTTATGTGTTTAACTACTCAACGAATGAATGGCAGGTCTTAAATCAGGAAGTTGGTTGGTCATCCAAATTTAACTATACTATTGACATCTTTGACCCAGAAGGAGATACAATTACTTGTAACCTATACATAAAAAGAAACTCTACAAACGAATGGGAATTTGCTGGAAGCGATACCCTCACAGGAACTCCAGGAGTTCCAACTAAAGGAACCTGCTCTGTAATTTAC
>QMSF01000063.1 GCA_003649565.1 Thermoprotei archaeon
GGATAACCGGAGTAATCATACCACCTCATAAGCCAGTCGTGGGCGTAAATGCCTTCGCCCATGCAAGCGGCATACATCAGCACGCGGTTCTCGAGAACCCTATATGCTATGAGCCTTATCCACCGGAAATGGTGGGTCAAATAAGGAGGATAGTCATAGGGAAACTATCAGGCAAGCACGCTATAAAGGCAAAGCTGGCAGAGCTAGGAATTGAGGCAAGCGAAGAGGAGGTTTCAAGGATAGTCGATCTAGTGAAGTCTATGAGCGAAGAGAGAAGATCTCCTCTCAGCGATCAGGAGTTCATAGAAATAGTGAACATGGTTAAAAAGAGAATACTAAACTAAGAGTGTTTTCCCTCAACTATGGCTTTTTTGACAGCCCTTGTAAACTCCTTTGTCGTTGCCTTCCCACCTAAATCGGGAGTCAGGTACTTCTTATCTCGAAGAGTCTTGGCTATGGCGTTATCGAGAAGCTTGGCAGCCTCGTTTTCTCCAAGCCATTCAAGCATCATTTTTGCTGATAGCATTGTTGCACATGGGTTAGCTATACCTTTACCAGCTATATCTGGAGCAGATCCGTGAACTGGCTCAAATATGGCATGCTTATCGCCGACATTAGCAGCAGGAGCTATTCCTAAGCTTCCAGCTACAGCTGCTGCTTCATCTGACAGTATATCGCCAAAGAGATTCGTCGTAACTATAACATCGAACCTCTCAGGCCTTATGATCATGTTGTAAGCGCAGGCATCAACATACATCTCTTCATATGAAACTTCAGGGTAACCCTTTGCAACCTCTTTGCACACCCTAGCGAATAGACCGCAGGTCAAGCTTAAAACGTTAGATTTATGGACTATGGTGACGAGCTTCTTAGGCCTCCTTAAGGCAAGTTCAAACGCCTTTCTCGCGATTCTCTCACAACACCTCCTCGTTATAACTCTAAGAGCAACTGCAGTATCTCCGCCATCAGTCGTAAACTCATATCTCTTATACAGATCCTCGGTGTTCTCTCTAACTATCACGAAGTCTATATTGCCTCGAAGACTAGGCACTCCAGGATAAGACTTGAATGGTCTTATATTGGCATAAAGGTCAAACATCTGCCTCAATCTGACAATAACATCAGCAGCTGTCTCACCAACAGGTCCCTTTAACGCTGCCTCAGCTTTCTTAATAGCATTGATGGTTTCTTCAGGCAAAGGCGTACCTTTAAGCTTAAAGCATCGATCACCTGCTTCAACAAAGTCGAAAGTGAGTTTCAATCCTTTAACAACATCTTGAAGCGTATGAAGAACATCAACCGTAGCATCAACGACCTCAGGCCCTATGCCATCACCTTTGATAATCGCAATTCTATGAGAGCCCATTACCCCCATCTCCGCTTTCAATGAACACTCACCAAAATCCATTAAATATAAACCTTATTAATCATCAAACTAGTTGTAGCAGAACAAGACGTATAAAGCGAAAAACGAAGGTTCAAGGATATTTACAACTCATCAGAGACCGTTTTAATCACACATTAGCGTCAAGTGACACTAGTAAAGTTCATATATCTTGATCATGAAAGGTTGGATGGGGTGTCCAACTAATTGGACGATGCTCGAGCAACTCTCAGAGTCCTCGGAGTTGATTTTAGCTATGGAACTAGAGAGGTGCTTAGAGGAATAACCGTAACACTTGAAGGAGGGGAGTTCATCGGTCTAATGGGGCCTAATGGCTCGGGCAAGACTACTCTCCTCAAAGTCATGAACAATGTTCTAAAGCCTAGAAAAGGCACTGTTATGGTTGATGAAAGGGAGGTCTCAAAGCTTAAGATAAAGGATATGGCCAAGCTGTTTGGAGTCGTGAGTCAAGAGTATGAGACTTCTTTCAGCTTTACAGCTCTTGATGTAGTCTTAATGGGTAGAAACCCCTACCTAAGTAGGCTAAGAGGCGAATCTAAGAGGGATTATGAGATAGCCATTAAATCTATGGAGCTCACTAACACCTTACATCTAGTTGATAGACCATTCAATGAGCTTAGCGGCGGTGAAAAACAGAGGGTTATGATAGCTAGGGCATTAGCTCAAGAGCCCAAAATAATGCTCTTGGATGAGCCTACATCACATCTCGATGTTAGTAGCCAAATAGAGATATTAGAGCTTCTAAAGAAGCTATGTAAGGAGAAAGGCCTCTTAATCATAGCTGTTATCCATGACTTCAATTTAGCGGCATATTACTGCGACAAGATCATACTCATGAAAGATGGATGTATATACGCTATGGGCAAGCCAGAGGAAGTTCTAACACCAGAAAGCATAGAGGAGGTCTTTGGCGTTAAGGTCTCCATACAACGACATCCAATAACGGGAACAATATACGTAACTCCCCTCCCAATATCCAAGGCAATTACAGCTAAACGAGAAAAGAGAATACACGTGATTTGCGGTGGAGGAACGGGAGTCATGGTCCTAAAGGCGCTAGTGGATAAAGGCTTCAAAGTCACATCAGGTGTTCTGAACATATTGGATTCTGATTATGAGGTAGCCATAGATTTATGTGAAGAAGTTGTTTATGAAGCACCTTTCTCGCCCATATCAGATTCGTCTCATAAGAGAAACCTTGAGTTAATAGAGAAGAGCGATGCCGTAATATTAACAGATGTTCCAATAGGATGGGGGAACTTCAAGAACCTCGAAGCTGTAAGCAAGGCAATAGACATGGGCAAAAAAGTCTATTTAATAGAGACTAGGATGGGCTTAGCCAAGACAAACAATAGAGATTACACTGGCGGCGAAGCATCAAAAGAATTGGAGAGAATAACTAAAAGAGCGGTCAAGGTATCCTCAATCGACAATCTATTGGAGCTTCTACATAAGGAATGAAAAATATCTAGAGTTCTCTCTTCTTTAGTTTAACGGCAGTGCCATAAGCAAGTATTTCGGCTGCGCCTGTTGTGACCATAGAGGTCATGAACCTCAAATTTATAACCGCATCAGCGCCAAGCTCCTTAGCTTGCTTTATCATTCTATTCATGGCCTCTCTCCTAGCATCCTCGAGAAGCTCCGTATAGTCCTTAATCTCCCCTCCAACGATATTCTTCAATGCAGCTTTAATATCGCGACCTATATGCCTCGCTCTAACGGTGCTTCCCATAACGACACCTAATACCTTCTCAACTTCGTAGCCTGGGACGAAATCAGTTGTCACCACGATTATATCAGCCATGGATTATACCTCCTCGATTTCTCGCTCCTTCTTACCTAGGATTATAACGGCAAGCCCTATGCATATTATTATCGCAACAACGATATAGGCGATCACCATAGGAAATACGCTTGATAATGCTGTTGCAGGCACAACACCACTGACTAACAATGCTATGATTATCCCCAAAGCCACTAAGAAGCCACCAACAATGATTCTTGAATCTATTTTCAAAGGAGCCACCAGGACGCTCTGAGCTTCTGAGCCTTATAAATCAGGCGATAATGATCATAAAGGTATTATTAAGATAGCTATTACGAGTATTAGTATTATTACTTGACATCGATGTTTACGTTAATCCCCATTTTCTTTGCAAGATTAAGCCCATCTCGAAGAATGTCGTTGTGATCAAAGGCTAGCTTATCTGGGATCACGCTGAATTCGCCAATATCAGTCTCTTCTGATCCCCGAAGTTCTCCGCCTATCTCGGTGACTAGGTAAGCTATAGACACGACATGACCTCTCGGATCACGATCAGGCTTTGAGTATACGCCTATCAAACCCTTAATTTCGACATCTAGCCCAGTCTCCTCCTTAACTTCTCTCTTAACAGCATCTTCAACAGTCTCTCCATACTCAACAAATCCACCGGGCAAAGCCCAATGACCTTCATATGGAGGCCTCCTCCTCTTCACGAGAATTATGTTTCCATTTTTCCTGATGATTACGGCGTCTACGGCCAGGGCTGGTCTTGGCCTATTGGTAATGGAGCTTTTCATTTCTTTACCTCCACAACAGTTATAAGTTAAGTAATGGAGGAGAGTAAAGAGGTTACTTAGTGCTTCAGGGTGAGCTTCTTGAGGTATGTGAAGCTGCTTAAAGGGAAATTTCCAGAGTTCTTCGACGCTCTCAAGAAGTGGGGTGAAATTCACGCTCCCGTCAAGCGCGGCAAATTCTATGCATTTGCAAAGGTAGACTCTCCAAGTGAAATAGTCTTTGAATATAATAGGACGATGATTCCGCCCAAGAAGTACTTTGTAAAGCCCTTTGAAGAGATCATGAAGGTAAAGATCGGCAAGGGCTATGAGTTAATAGCCGAAGAACCCAGAAAGCTTGTGCTCTTAGGGCTTCATGCTTGTGACATTAATGCCCTGAGGATACTCGATAATGTATACTTGGATGAGCCTCAAGATCCCTACTACGCAGCTAGAAGAGCAAACACTATCATAATAGGCATCTCGTGTGAGCCAGATGAACATTGCTTCTGCAAGTCCATGGGCGCCGACTATGCATGGACGGGATTTGACCTATTCCTCCATGATTTAGGGGACTCCTACATAATCAGAGTAGGCAGTTCACGAGGAGAAGCGTTAATCGAGGAGCTAAGCAACATAATTGTTGAGCCCGGACAAGAAGACTTCATTAAACTTAGGGATTTCGAGCTTAAGAGATCAAGGATGTTTAAGAAAGCCCTCAACACATCACACTTGCCCGACATTGTCGATTCGCTCTACAATAGCGACTTGTGGGTTAAGTTTGCAGATAAGTGTCTGGGATGCGGCTCCTGCAACCTCGTATGCCCAACATGTAGGTGCTATGATGTGACTGAGAGTGTTGACTTAAACTTAGAGGAGGGCGTCAGAGCTAGACGATGGGACTCATGCTTTATGAGGAGCCATGCGCTTGTCGCTGGAGGACTAAACTTTAGGCCTACAAGGCTCGATAGGTTTAAGCATAGATATAACTGCAAGAGCTCAGTAGAGCCAAGGACGGGCCTCTTCTTCTGTGTTGGCTGTGGGAGATGCAGCGTATTCTGTCCAGCCGGGATAGATCACGTTGAAGTTCTAAACACCATTTGGGGGTTAACATAATGGCTGAAAATCTCTGCATACCTAAACCAGCCAGGATAGTCGAAGTAATCGAGATGACGCCGATCGAAAAGCTGTTTAAGCTTGAATTCGTCAATGAGGAGGACGCCAAGGCCTTCACGTTTAAGCCAGGGCAATTCGTTGAAGTAAGCGTTTTTGGAGTTGGCGAAGCACCAATATCAATATGCAAATCACCTACAAGGCCAGGACCACTAGAACTCCTCGTTAGGAGAGTTGGCAGAGTAACTAGCGCGCTTCACAAGCTTAAGCCTGGTGACATCATAGGGATTAGAGGTCCTCTAGGCAATGGCTTTCCAATGGAGAAAATGAAGGGCTACGACATACTGCTGATAGCTGGAGGCCTAGGCATGGCCCCCCTAAGATCAGTCTTGCAATACGCCATAGATAAGCGAGGAGAGTATGGCGAGGCAATACTCCTATACGGCGTTAGAAGCTATCGAGAAGCACTATTCAAAGAAAGAGTCATAGAGCTAATAGAGCATCCAGAACAAGCGAAGTTCAAGACGTTTCTATCCTATGAGAGGGATGACCCAGTATTCGATGAACTAAGACAAAAACACCATGAAAACGTCAGAAAAGGAGTTGTAACCGTGCTATTTGAATGCGCTGACCCCTACATAAAGCCAGATAAAGTATGCGCCGTAGTATGTGGACCGCCAATAATGTATAGATTCGTCTTAAGAGAGCTCGTCAAGAGAAGGATACCGCCAGAGAGAATCTACTTGACTCTAGAAAGGAGAATGAAGTGTGGCGTAGGGAAGTGTGGTCATTGCATAGTTGGTGGAGCCTCATCCATCAAGTACATATGTAAAGATGGACCTGTCTTCACTTATTCCGATGTATTATCAATTAGGGGGCTCGTATAATGGCTGAAGACAGGATAAAAGTTGGCTTTTACTCATTAACTGGCTGTGCAGGAGATCTCTTAAGCATCTTGAACATGGAAGACAAGCTAATCGAGATATTCGGCAAGATCGACCTAATGGAATTCATAATGGCTAGTAGCAAAGTCAAGCCAGGCAAAGTTGACATAGCCTTCGTTGA
>QMSF01000064.1 GCA_003649565.1 Thermoprotei archaeon
AGCCAGAGCCTATCGAGTGGTGGGAAGTTGCTCCAAGGAAGCCTCGCAACATCCTTGATGAGGATAGGGAAGCAATGGAACACAATGAAGCCAAAGCAGAGCTTTCAAGCAGATTTGAGAGGAATCCCTATGAAAGGTGATGGAGCAATGGAGCAGCAAGCAGTTCTTGAGTATGATCTGGAAGCCATTGAGGATGCAGTAATTCGTAATGGTGGAAAATGCCAGAATTGTGGAGAGCCATTGAAGAGAGGATCCATAAGATGCTATGATCACTCCAATGGCATCCAGATTATTGGCAAGGATAAGCCTCAATGGGTTTTCTTCCATTGTGATAGATGCGGATACGACAATGCTCTCTGGAAGGTTCTAAGGCAAATTCGAGCTGAAAAGCAGCTTGCGAGGGAGAGAAAATGAAGGGTTTTTGTGATAGATGCGGAAGGTGGAGTTCCAGATTAGAGCCAGTAGTTGATGACTATGGCTGCATTGAAGGATACTTTTGCCAGAAATGTCTTGCTGAAATCGAGAAATCCATTGCTGAAGCCTATGAGGATCGAGTCAAAGTCTATGGGAAAGCCATTCTCTTTCCAGATGAGAGGAAGAGCCTATGAGGAGCTTCAAGTATGGCTTACAAGCCAATAAACCCTCTCTTTCTGCTGATGTCTTTGATGAGCAAGGGAGAAAGATTGGCAAGCATAAGATCATTCTCTATGATGATGACAAAGGCAAGCTGCTGGATGGAAGAACAGTTGTTCTCAAGGGAGATAGATGGGTTTTAGGTTCTTGGTGGAATGAATCATGAAAATTGGAAGGGGGGATGGAAGAAAATGAGTGAGCTTTTAACTGTTGTGGAAGGAAAGCTGCTGGATCCCAATACCATAGAGTTCCAAGGCAACACAATTGAGGTTAAGGAGTGGAGATCCAAGGCTGCATGGCAATATCTAAGGTTTGTTCATGGATATAAGCGAGCTAATGAGATGATCAAGGCTCTCAGAGATCATCTTAATGCCTCTGGAGTTTTAGTGAATGAGCCTATCTCCATCATTGCCTTGGAAGAATACTTCAAGCAGAATGAGACTCCATTGCAGTTCATTATAGCCAATGGCAAGATTGTCTCGGTTGCAACCTTGAAGCATATTCTGTTTCCACCAGATCAAGTCTATGCTGCTGCAAGAAGGATTGCAGAGAAGCTAAACATTGCTCCTCATCAGAACAGAGCAGTAATGGGAGCCATCTATGTTGTGGAAGAGAGGCTTGGAATGAGGCAAGGAATCCAGATCTATGCTGGAGACTTGATTACGGATCATGCAATTAGAGTGAGCAGCTTCTCAGAAGTCATTGGCTGCTTGAATCCTTTGAGCTGGCTTGGATCCAGCTTCTTTGATAGGTTCAATGTGCATCATTTTGGCTTTGATAGGATCGTGAGGATCAGAGTTAAGAGTGAGCTGGAGAAGAGGCTGGAGATGGCTATTAAGAGACAACTTGAGCAGATTCCAGATGTCGAGAAATACATTCTTAGAGCAAAGAAGTTCAAGCTCTCTCCAGAAGATGCCAGAGCCTTTGCATTAGCTTTTGGCTCCAGCTTCAAGCTCGGAAGGAAAGTGATCCAAGCTGTTATGGAAAGATTTGAGCAAGAGCATCAATCATTCTATGGATTGGCTCAAGCCTTCTCTTGGGTTGCAAAGCATGGAGAACTCAGAAAGACTCCAGAAGGCATGACTTCCAGAGCCAGACAAAACCTCTCAACTATTGCTGCATCATTACTTATCTTGAGAAATCCCAAAGCTGCAAAGAAGGTTGTTCTGAAATGGCTCAAGGATCACATCAAGGAAGGGAGACTCAAAACCTATGAGGAGCTTGTAGAGGATCTCAACCTTGAAGAGGCTGAATGATATGCCTTGGATGAGGAACTGGAAGGGAGAAATAGTAGAGATCCCTTCCATTTTTGTTCCACCAAAAAGAAGCAAGCATCCCTACTGGAAGTATAGGGATGACAAAGATAGGCTCAAAACTCTCCTCTCAAAGTTTCTGAACAAGGAGCAGCTTTCTGAGGCTGAAGTCAAGGAGATTGCAGACTATTTCCTCAACTACTCTCTCCATGTCATGTCAATGGCTTACGCATCTATGGATGAGGAGTTCCGATCAATATATGCAAAGGAAAACAAGGAGCTTGCGAGGAAGATAAGGGAGATGACTTCCAGAGCCAGATCCAGACTTGATCTTGAGGCTATCATAGGCTTGCTGCTGGAATACGGAATAGATCCAATATAAGCGAGGGAGAAAATGATGAGATTTAGGCTAAGAGATCCCAAGGGAAATCTTGTAGAGATCCCTTCATTCCTTACTCCACCAAGGATAGAGAAACTTCCAAATTGGGACAAAATGGTTGGAAAGATGCCTCTCCACTCCTATTTGAGGGAAGTCAAAAGGGAGCTTGAACTCATTAGAGCAGCCTATAAAGAGAAGGCTCCAATAACTGAGGAAGAATACTGTAGAATGTTTGCAACCTCTATCATGAATTATGTTCTCCTTATAATGGCAAGAACCTATGCCAGCTTTGTCAAGCAGCAAGAGAGGGAAAAATATGCGAGGGAGAATAAGGAGATTGCAGAGGAACTCAAGAAAGTATGCAGAAATGCCAAATCTAAAGAGGATCTCAAGAAAATCATTGACTTCATAAAGAAACATAGGCTCATCCCTTACTATCTTGTATAGATGCGAGGGAGAAAGCATGAACAGAGCTGAACTCATGGAAAAACTCAAGGAGACTTACAAGTTGCCAGTTATTCAAGCCTTGAGGAAGCAAATTGATCTCATTCTGCAGTTTAACCTCAAGCAGCAAGGCTTATGGATTTCAAGGGAGAGAAAGCCATGAAGATTCAAACTGAAAGATTCTATCTGAGCATTGATCGGTATGGATTCACTCTTGCCATCATGATCAGAGAATGGGATATTGAGCTGCATTTTCATTTCTGGAGATTTAATGAGGAGTGAGCTATGGGAAAGAGAAAGAAAAGAAAGAAGCCAAGGAATTGCCTTGAATGTGAGGAGAAAATAAAGGAGTCTGAAGCATATATAATCTGCAAGAAAACTGGATGGAAGATTGCCATGAAGGTTGCGAGAGAGCAGACTCCATGCGAGGATGAGGAGTGAGCCATGCCAGTAGTTGCAATTCAGAGAGAAAGAGAGCATGATGATGATAGGCATTGTGGAAAATGTGTTCATTGCCAGAAATGGAGTGATTGCTTGGTTGCCATTGAGGATAGGAACTCAAGGATCTCTAAGCCTCACAATCTGAGGCTGCTTAATCAAGAGTATGATGTATGGGTTTGCATGGCTCCAGAGGATTCAAAGGATCCCTTTACTATCTTGAGCATTGGCTTTCCCAATAGGTTCTGGATGAGGATTAAGGCTCAATCATGCAGCAATTATAGGGAGAGATGATCCTTGCCTACTATCTGCACTTATGATGGCTATTGTGATTTCAAAATTCTCAAGAAGCCTCGGAATGGCAAGTATGTCTATCCAATCTGCACTTATGAGGGAAGCTGCATTTCAAAGCTGGAAGCAAGCTATACTCAGATTGCCTTTAACCCTACATTGCGGAAGCTGAGGCTGAAAAGGAAGCCAGAAATTGAGGTTTAGCCTCTATCTTTTCTTGCATATCCTCTCCTTTTTTCTTCTCTATCATGGCTTCTATGATTGCAGCAGCAATTGGGAGAGAGCTGGCTGCATATTTTTTGGCTGCTTGATCTTCTTTGGCTTGATGTTCAAGGTTCAGAGAAGGTATCCCTATGTCTTTGCCATCTTCTCCATCTTGATTGCTTGCTGCATGGATTTTATTGCAGCTCCTACTTTCCTATTTCCTTTTGTGATTCTCATGCTGCTGATTTTCTTTCTCGCATTCAAGAAAAAAAGTGAGGCTAAGAGAGGAAATCATCAATTGGAACCAGCAGCTTAGGGAAGTATTTTCTCCAGCCTAAGTGAGCATAGATGTCGAGCATTGGATTGACTTGAACTCCTAATCCCATGAATGTTGTCTTGAGGCTCCAGCCAGCATAGGATGTTATCTCATAGGGATCAAAGTTGTAGTAGTTGATCAGATGGGTTATCCTTAGATGCTTCAAGTCATGGAATCTGAACTTTTCTCCAAATAGCTTCTTGAGGTATTTTGCAGCCAAATATCTGGCTTGCCTATCTGTAATGTCGAATCTTAGGATGCCTTCCCTTCTTATCCACTTGAGGATCTCCAAGCTCCAAGGCTCATATTTTGGATCTATTGGGATCCCTACTACTTTATGGAATGTTCTTCCAGTTATCTGAGCAATGAACTTCTGATCAAGCTGGATCTCTCCTTTCTTCCATTTTGCCAGTATGTCAAAAAATCTGAATTTCCTTAATGCTTGCTCTATCTGTTCTGGATCTTGCTCCTCTACTGCTTTCTTTAAGGCTTCCTTGTTTATTTTCAGCCTTTTCGCAACTGCTGTAGAGAGCAGAAGAACCTTCTGAGGCTTGCTTATGCTTGAATCAAGGTATTTGCTTCTCCACTCTGTTATTTCCCATCTCAAGAAGTTGCCATAAGGCTTAGTCTTTAACATATCAGCTCTTGTTACCTTGGTAACAAGCTCGCTTTCCCTTGCAGCCATCAAGTATGCAAGCTGGAATAGGGTTCTTGCAAAGTCATCCTCTATAGTCTCTATGCCTTCCCTAAACCTCTTCATGGTTAAGGCTGAAAGATCCATCTTAGGCATTTCCTACACTTCCTTCACATCCTTCACTTCCTTCACTATTTTCTCTCTCGCATAACTGTTCCCTCTGGAGTTCCCATCTTGCAAAGATGCTTGTTTCCTTATCCAGCATGATTATTACTGCAATCAACAGAGTCATGGATGATAGCAGAAAGATCCCAAATGCTGAATTGCAGATCTGCTCATACTGATAGTTTGCTAACTCACTCACGATCTGGAAGGAAAGAATGCATGATGCAAAGGCTACAGTTCCTATGAGAATACAGCAGAGAACCTTCCTCTCCCAAGGATAAGTCATTATGTATTGGTGGATCAGCTCTGGAGAATTATCCTTGCCAAAATAATGATTCACTACTATGGGAGAGAAATCCATCAGCAGCTTTCTTCCTCGCAAATATGTTGCGGAAGTCTTTACAAGTAGGTATCCAGCAACCATGAATCCAAATCCAGAGCAGCAGACTATTCCAGCAGACAATGGAATGCTAAAGTAGGTTGCAGCCATCATGCTTAACTCCATGTAGATGCTTCCAGCCTTATAGAACATTGCAAGGAATAGAAACATTGCCAGAATCAGCAGAAGAATCCTCATTCTCCAGACTTTCTTCAACTCCCTCAATATTTCCATTTTTCCTTCCCATCCCTATATAATGGGCGAGCATATTTTATTACATTTCCGAGTTTCACGGCTTTCGACTTGCTTGAGTCATGACTCTCAATTCTTAATATATGATAGAATATGCCTAAGGTCATATCTATTATTCAACTGGAATCTTTGGTCTCAACACCAAAGATTTCCACTTCCGAGCTGCACAAAATTTAAAATTTCTTCAGCCAATTTCTCTTTCAAGGTGGTTGATCTGAATCTGAGGGAGCTTTTAGGAGAGGAATATTGGCAACTTCTGGAGAAAGGAGAAAGAAGCCTTGATGACTTCACTTATATCTGCTGTTGCGAGACTTGTGGAAAGGTTTTCTATGAGGATTCCTTGGAGAATGTAAAGAATCGGATGCTTTCTGGAGATTGGGATCCTCAAGTTCCAGATGTATGGTTCCTTGAGGCTGCAGAGCATTGGCTTTCCCTAAAATTCCATTCAGTAAGAGTCTATGTTCAAGATAGGATTGGCTTAGATAAGAAGGTGGTTATGGATCTTAGCAAGAGATGGAGTGAGCTGAAGCTCCTTAAGGGATTGTCTGATAAGGATTTAAAGAAAGAGATTGAAAAGCTAAGGCAACTGATTAAATTAAGGAAAAAAGGCAATGAATAGCAAAAAA